>NZ_CASGGV010000008.1:0-20758 GCF_949319125.1 Frankia sp. Hr75.2
CGTCGCGGACAAGCCGGAGCCCGCGGGCGCCGGCGGCGGTGCCGACGCGGCCGCCATGGGCGGCATGGGGGGCATGGGCTTCTGATCCACCCGGCGAGCCGGGCCACCCGGTGAGCTGAGCTGAACCACCGGTGGGTGGGCCCGCGGTGCAACCTGCGGACCCACCCACCGTCGTGTCACCGGCCAGGCCTTTCCAGCCGGGCTTTCCCAGCCCGGCTTCCCCGGCCGGACGCATCCGCCGGATCGCCTCCTGCTACCGGCCGCGGGCGGCCCGGTCGTGGCGGCGATGTCCCGTCAGAGCCGTCAGCAGGTACCCAGCATGGTGTTCAGGGCCGACTTCTCAGTGCTGTCCACGGTCAGGTTGTAGTAGTACTTCACCTGAACCCAGGCCCGCGCGTAGGTGCAGCGGAAGGACGACAGCGACGGCTGCCATTCCGCGGGGTCCTTGTCGCCCTTGGACTGGTTGACGTTGTCCGTGACGGCCCACAGCTCGGGCCCGCCGAGGTCGTTCGCGTAGGTCTGGCGCTGCGTGGTGGTCCACGCCCAGGCGCCGGAGGCCCAGGCCTCCGCCAGCGGGACCATGTGGTCGATGTCCACGTCGGCCGCGGCCGTCCACGTGGCACCGTCGTACGGGCTGTACCACGATCCGGAGGTCGCGGCGCAGCTGCTGTTCACGACCACGCCGGTACCGTCGCGCTTGAGGACCTGTTCCCGGGTGTTACAGGCGCCACTCACGGTGATCCAGTGCGGGAAAAGGTCGCGGTCATAGGTCGACGCATGCGATTCCGCCGCTACCGTCAGCGAATTCAGCCTGGTCAGGGCCGTGCTCGCCGAGGGAATGTTCGGGGGCGTTGCCCCGGCAGGCGCGGCCGCGAACAGCACACACGCGACAATCGCGGCCACGGCCACGGCGGCCACTTTCAGGAGGCGGGAGGCCACAGGGGTACTCCTGACCAGTTTCACCGTGGCCTGCCGGACCGCAGACTCAGTGAACGGCGAAACTCACCGGAGAATGGCAACAGCCCGTACCGGAAACAGGAGCAGATACACGAATCGACGGTGAACCTTCGGGGACGGCCACCGGCCCGCCAAAAAGATCTGTGTCATTCATTCGAAATTGCGGTGAACCTTGGACGCAACGCCGGACCGGTGGCCCGGTCACCCACGCGGCTCCGCGCGGAATCACGCCGGAGCGATGCCCGGCACGGTGGCCGCCGCCTGGTAGGGCCGGTCACCGATGGTCACGGACGAGCCACGTCGGCCGGGCCGTCGGGCCGCGGAGAGCGGGGCCGGCGCCCCGGCACGACCGGCCACCGGAGCCGCCTGTGCGAGGTGACACGTCCCGCCGGCCCGCGGTGATTCCGGGGCGCACGACCGTGAGGCATCCGCCCGAGCTCGCGGGCGCCCGCGCGAATGCCTACCGCGTCACCCGCCGATTTGCTATGTTGCTGGCCGGAAACTGGGGAACGCAGAAGCTCAACCGACTGTCGGCCGTAGGCACAGCCGAGCTGGGCCCGGCCGAATTTTTGAGAGGGGCCGTGCCGCGTGTTCAAGCAGGTCTGCTTCTTCAAGAAGCGCCCGGACATGACAACGGAAGAGTTCCTGGACTACTACGAGAACCAGCACACACAGCTGGCGAAGAAGATCGGGAAGCCGGCCATACCGAACGCGGTCCGGTACGTGCGACGTTACCTGACTCCCGTCGAGAACCCGGTGACCGGAGAAATCCATGACAGCGGTTACGACTGCATCATGGAGATCTGGTGGAACAGCCGCGAGGACTTCGAGAACTCGCAGCGTCTCATCAGGGACCCCGAGCGGCTGCCACACACGCTGGAGGACGAGAAGAAGCTGTTCGCCACGCACGCCAACCCGATCTGCATCGTGGAGGAACACGATTCGCCGATGGGTCCCGACGGGGAGACCTACGACTGGGTTCCGGTCGTCCGCGGGTGAGCGCCCCCGAGGAACGGCAGGGACCTCCCGGCGGCTTTGACCATCAGGTCCGGTCCGGACCCGACAGGAAGCGGTTAGCCAGATGAGTGACCTTCATGATCTCCCGGCCCGGGTCTTCAGCCTCATAGAGTCGGGGGTGGTGGCCGAGTTCTCGACGGTGTCCGCGGCCGGCATTCCGATCGACACGCCCACCTACTATTTTCCGGCCGACGACATGTCGACGATCGACCTGGCAACGGGCCTGCCCAATCCGGCCAAGGCCGAGCGGGTGCGGCGCACCTCGAAGGTCGGGCTCCTGATCGAGGGCCGCCCCGAGGAACCGGTCGTGGTCATTCGCGCCCACGGTGCGGTGCGCGACAGCGACATCCAGGCCAACGCCATCCGCTATCTCGCCGAGACCGGCTACGAGGGGATCAGCCACGGCATCACGTGGGAGGAGGCGCGCAAGGCCGTCACCTACTGGTCTCGGATCATCATCGAGAACAAGCCCGAACGGGTGTACTGGTGGGACAGCCACGCGGCCCTCGACGACCCACCGCAGGTGTGGTCCGCGGCGCCCGACACGGTCTACCCGACATCCGACCCCTCGCCCGCCCGCAGGATGAAGCGGTCGGCCTGGCCGGTCCGTCCCTGGCAGGACGTGGCCAGGGAGGCCGTGGAGGGCGGCACTCCGGCGCATCTGTCGGTGCTCGACGAGGACGGCTTTCCGCTTCCGATGCGGGCGACCTCCTTCGAGCTGACAGCCGAGGGCTTCCGGCTGGCGGTGCCCACGGGCACCCCCTGGCGGCTGCGGGGCAGGGCGTCGCTCACCTTCGCGGGTTTCCGTACCTTCGTCGGCGACGCCGGAGCGGACGGCGGCGACCGCGTCCTGTTCCGCGTCGAGCGCTCGCTCCCCCAGCACCCGGCGACACTCGACACGAAGCAGGTTCTCCAGCCGAGCGAGGACACCCTCGCCAAGGCGAGGGCACGGCTCGAGTACGAGGCTGAGCGGCGCGGCCAGTCCCTCCCGGTCATCCC
This sequence comes from Frankia sp. Hr75.2, assembly GCF_949319125.1. Lineage (NCBI taxonomy): Bacteria > Bacillati > Actinomycetota > Actinomycetes > Frankiales > Frankiaceae > Frankia > Frankia sp. Hr75.2. The sequence continues at coordinate 2,974 of NZ_CASGGV010000008.1, forward strand.
GGCGGACCCCCCGCCACGGACCCGCATCGCGTTGATCCGCCGGGCGCGCATCGCCAGCGACGCACCGATCACCGGCATCACCGAGGAGCACGGGAACCGGAGGACCTGACCCACCCGCCGCGCCCGCGGGCGGTACGCCGGGCCGCGGGCCGGCTCTCGTCCTTGGCAGCGGCCGGCCCGGTGGGCCGGTCTCACCTCGCCTGCTCGACGACGCGGGCGGCGACGGTGAGCGTCGCCGCCGCCGCGATCGAGGTGATCGTCCGGACGTGGTTCCAGGCGGTCCAGCCGGGCAGGTACTCCGCCCACCGCCGCGCCGCGTCGACGCCGTCCGGCGACACCCCGGCCAGCGCGTCGTTGCGCGGAACGTGGTAAAAGATCGTCACCACGATCGCGACGAGGTACAGCACGCTGCCGACGAGGCGCAGTGCGGCGCCCGGCCGGTCGAGGTCCAGCGCCGCCGAGACGCCGAGGACGGCGCAGGTCAGCGCCGTGCCCAGCAGGGCCGTCATGAACCAGCCGGTGGGCGCCCACCTGTTGATGCCCTGCATCGCCTGCAGGCCCTGGGCGGGCGGCAACCCGTCGAGCGCCCGCATCACGAACACGGAGAAGGCGAAGAAGACGCCGCCCACGATGCCCGAGCCGACCGCCGAGACGACAGTGAGCGGGGCCAGCACCCGCTCCGTCATCGGGTCACCCGGCCACGGTCCGCCGCGCCGCGCGCCGGGCACGCCCCGCTGATCACGGTCGTCGTCACGGGTGTCGCCGGGTGGGTCGTCAGGTGTGTCGTCATGTGATCAGTCAAGCCCGCCCGGCCGAGACGGCCCATCGCCCAGAATCTCGGATCCATACGCGGACGTCCACCGCGACCCGTCCACGACCCGTCCACGGCCCGGATCCCGCGCACGACCGCCCGGATCGTCCGACCCGGCCACCCGCGACCATCTGATCACTATCATTCCGGCCCGTGACTCCTCCGACGGTTGGAGCCGTCGGCTTCTCAGGCCGCTTCCGCGCCCTGACGGGCCAGCCCGACCCGAAGAATGTTGACCGCCGCGTTCACGTCGGCGTGCGCGGCATGCCCGCAGGCGACGCAGGTGAACGCGGCCTGTGTCCTCGGTTGTCGGCGTGGCAGTGCCCGCAGACCACACACGTGCGGGAGGTGTTGGCAGGGTTGACCTCGACGACCACCCGTCCGGCGCTTTCAGCCTTGGCGCGCAGCACAGTGAGGAACACCCCCCACCCCGCGTCGAGAACACTCCTGTTCAGCCCGGACTTCGCCGCCTGCCCGTTCGCCAGGAACACCCCGGGCCGGTCCGGATCGGGTCTCGGTGGGGCCCGGCGGGTCATGTTCACGATCCGCAGCGCTTCCACACCCCCATATCCACCCCCACCACCACCCCGGTGGCCGGCAGCGGCTGCGCGGGCACGTCGTCGCAGGAGAGGACCACATACCAGCGGCGGCCTTCCCGCTTCACCGAGACCGTCCTGACCGTGCCCGCCACCGGCCGATGCTGGTGAACCTTGACGTGGCCAACGCCCTGAAACCGAACCCGGACCTGGGTGGGATGCCCAGGCTGGGAGTTCCAGCGGCAGCCGTCCCCGTCCCTCGGCCACTCGACCGTGTCGGACCAGCCCGCGCCCCTGAACCGCGGATAGCCAGGGCTCTGGCCTGCCCCGACACGGCGGAAGAAACCGGCGAACGCCCTGTCGAGGCGACGCAGGGTGGCCTGCTGGGAGGAGAACGACCAGCGCCCCTGATCCGGATCGTAGGCGCGGATCTCCCTGAGCTGGGCGGACTGGTCGCCGTAGCGAACCGTCACCCTCGACCGATGCCGGTAGGCGTCGCGTCGTTCCTGCAACGCGGCGTTGTAGAGCGCCCGATGATCATCGAGCATCGCCGTCAGCGCGGTGGCCTGCCGCGCCGTCGGGCGGAGCAGGAACTTGAACGCCCGCCTCACCGGGCCCGCTCCACACGCCACGGCCACTCGTACCGGGTGTCAACGTACCGGCGGACAGTCTCGGGCGAAACCGCGCCGACGGTGGCGGCGACGTACAACCGCGACCACACAGCGCCGGCAACCAGAACCGCAGATACCCGAACCCCTCACGCAGCACCCGGGACGTCAACCCCGCGAGCTGGTCGGCGACACACGACGGGAAGTGCCTCAGGTGAACCTTCACGAACAGATCCACAGGGTCCGGCGTGACCTCCCACGCAACGACCATCCACTCATACCCGGCGCACTTCTCCCGGACCAGCTCGCCACAACGGTCACCGACAGGACCAGCGAGCACAGGGCAGCGGAACTTCGAGCACCACACCCTGCGATACCCAAGGTCGTAGACACCACCCGCACCCACCACCCCCCGCCGAACCATGATCCGGACATACCGGCGACGCACACCAACGGTCACGGTCCGTACCCGATTCCCCTCACGACTGAAGACGCCAGCCCCCTCGGGAAATCTTGATGGACGTCCTGGCCGGAATGCTGGACGGGCCGCGGGCGCGGGGGGCGTTCGCGATCCGCTCGGTCATGTCCCCGCCCTGGTCGATGCTCATCAGGGACCAGGCGCCGCTGACCGTCGTCGCGGTCGTGCACGGCGAGGTTTGGGTGCTCCCCCGGGACACCCCCGCGGTGCGGCTGCGCGCGGGCGACGTGGCCGTCGCCCGCGGGCCCGACCCGTACGTCGTCGCCGACGACCCGGCTACCCCGCCGCGGATCGTGATCCATCCCGGGCAGGTCTGCACCACGCTGTCGGGTGCAAGCCTCGCCGCGCAGATGGATCTCGGCGTGCGCACCTGGGGCAACCAGCGCGACGGCGCGACGGCCCCGCCGACGACGATGCTCACCGGCACGTACCAGCAGCACAGCGAGGTCAGCCGCCGGCTGCTCGACGCGCTGCCCGCGCTGGCCGTCATCCGCGCGGACGACTGGGACTGCCCGCTGGTACCCATGCTGGCCCAGGAGATCGGCCGGGACGACCCGGGCCAGGCCGCCGTCCTAGACCGGCTTCTGGACCTGCTGCTCGTCACCGCGCTGCGGGCCTGGTTCGCCCGCCCCGACACCGACGCGCCGCCCTGGTGGCGGGCCAACGGCGACCCCGTCGTCGGCCACGCGCTGCGGCTGCTGCACAACCATCCCGAGCGCCCCTGGACGATCGCCGCCCTCGCCGCGGCCACGGGCGTCTCCCGCGCCTCGTTCGCGCGCCGGTTCGCCAGCCTGGTCGGCGAGCCGCCCATCGCGTTCCTGACCGGCTGGCGTCTCACCCTGGCCGCCGACCTGCTCCAGGAGCCGGCGGCCACGGTCGGCGCGGTGGCCCGCCAGGTCGGCTACGGCAGCCCGTTCGCCCTCAGCACGGCGTTCCGCCGCCGGTACGGCGTCAGTCCGCAGCAGTACCGCGCCCGCGCCCACGGCGACCGGGCGGACCAGCCGCCGTCCGACGACCGCCCGGCGGACGCGCCCGGATGATCCGTTCGGCGACGACGACGTTGATGAGCCAGCCGGCGGCCATGAGCACCGCCCGGCTGGCCTCGCCCGGTTTCCCGACGGCGATCTCGTAGGGCAGGTGGGTGAACAGCTGGGTCCCCGCCCCCAGCGCGAGGGCGTAGGCCCGGATCATCCAGGCCCGGTGCCGGGCGACGTCACCCCGCCGCACGGCGACGACGCCCAGGATGACGGCACTTCCCATCACCGTGCCGACGATGATCCGCAGGCCGGCGAGAACCACGCCGTCGGCCGGCGGCAGGTCGTAGAAGAGCGTCATCCACACGCCGGTGAACGCCACGGCGAGCCCGCAGGGGATCAGGAGCCGCCCGGTGGCGCGGTGCCAGCGAGGTGCGCACCGACGCAGGCCCGGCGAGAACTGGAAGGCACCCAGCACGCTGTACAGGCTGGCCCCGATGATGTGCACCACCACGGGCACGGGCTGGGCGACGAAGCGCGCGTTCTCCGCCGTGGCCCGCGCGCCGCCGGCCAGCTCACCCACCCGCAGCGCGCCGGCCGCGACCGGCACGGCGCTGAGCAGGAGCAGCCCGGCAGGCACCAGCCACGAGGCCCGCCCCGACGAGACTGCGGCGGACGACCCGGCGACCGCGCGCCGGCCAGGCAGGCCCGCGGCTCCGGGTGAGCCCACAGCACCGGGCGAACCCACGAGGCCGGAAGGAGACCTGAGCGCGGTCCCGTTCTCATCGGTCACGAGACGATCATGGGGCCGACGGGGTGGTGCTCTCATCAGCGTGGAGGCCGGAGCCACCCTGGCCGATCGGGCGAGCTCCGGGTCCTACTTCCGGCCGACGGACGCCGGCCGGACAGATGCCGTTACCACCCGCCCGCGCCGCCCGCCCCCGACCGGCGGACGTCGACCCGTCCGGTCTGGTAGGCCCAGAGGGCGATCTCGACGCGGTTGCGGGCGCCGAGCTTCGCCATGAGGCTGGCGATGTGGGTTTTGACCGTGCTGAGGCTGATGTGCAGATCGGCGGCGATCTCGCTGTTCGTCCGGCCGCCCGCCACGGTGGCGAGCACCTGTTCCTCGCGGTCGGTCAGCGCCTCGACCGGCTGCACCGGCACCGGTGCGGGCCCGCTCCCGGCGAAGGTGGCGAGCAGCCGGGCGGTGACGTTCGGCGCGATGAGGGCGTCGCCGCGGGCGGCGGCGTGCACGGCCTGCGCCAGCAGATCGGGGCCGGCGTCCTTGAGCAGGAAGCCGCGGGCCCCGGCCCGCAACGCGGCGTAGACGTACTCGTCGAGGTCGAAGGTGGTGATGACGACGACGGCGAGCGGATCAGCCACCCCCGGCCCGGCAAGGGCGAGCGTGGCCTGGATGCCGTCCATCACGGGCATCCGGATGTCGATCAGGCAGACGTCGGGCCGCAGCCGGCGGGCGAGCTCGACGGCCCGGCGGCCGTCCGCCGCCACGCCGACGACCACGATGCCCGGCTGGGCGTCGAGGATCATCCGCAGGCCGGTGCGGACGATCTCCTGGTCGTCGGCGACGACCACCCGGATGTCCGGATCGGGGTTCCCACCGGCGTGCGGGTCGGCGCTCCCACCCGCGTCGCGGCCGGCGTTCACGTCGCCCACCCGGCCCGGGGCAGGGTGGCGGTCACCGTCCAGCCCCGGTCGGGGGCGGGGCCGGCCTCGCAGGTGCCGCCGAGCAGGCGCGCACGCTCGATCATCCCGGTGAGCCCGTAGCCCGGCGACGGCGGCGGGTGCAGGGCGGCGGTGTCGCCGTCGTCGCGCACGGACAGCCGCACGCACGCGTCATCGGCGGACACCACGACCTCGACGTGGTTCGCGTGCCGCGCGTGCCGGCGGGCGTTGGTGATCGACTCCTGCGCGAGCCGGTAGATCGCGGACCCGACCGACGGCGGGAGATTTCCCACCTCGCCGACGATCCGCACCCGCACCGCCGGGCCGGAGCGGGCCTGGCCGGCGAGCCGTTCGAGATCGGCGACGGTCGGGTTCGGCGCCAGTTCCGCCGGCTCGTCACGGCGCAGTACCCGGACCATGGCCCGCATCTCGGCCAGGGTGCGCGACGCCTCGAGCTCGATCACCCGCAGTGCCTCGGCGGCGGCGGCTGGGCTCGACGGCGCGGTGGCGATGCCCGCCTGGGCCCGGATCGCGATCGCCGAGACGTGGTGGGCGACGGTGTCGTGGAGATCCCGGGCCAGCCGCTCCCGTTCGAGCAGCTTGGCCTGCTCCAGCTCGCGCAGCCGGGCCCCGGCCCGGTACCGGAACGCCCCGCCCAGCGCGAACGAGGCGAGCAGCACGGCCGCGCCGCCGACGGCGTCCGCGGCACCGGTGGCGGCGGAGATCATGCAGACGGCGGCGGCGGCGAGCACGACCGCCGCGCCGGTCACGGCCTCCCGGCCCGATCCCCACCGCAGCAGCGAGTACGGCAACAGCAGCATGAAGATCATGCTGTTCAGCTGGGGGACGCCGCCGCCGGTGAGCACCGAGGCCACAGCCGAGGCACCGAAGGCGATCGTGACCGCCGCCAGCGGCCTCGCCCGGCGCCACAGCAGGGTCGGGACGAGGGCGAGTGCCAGCAACACCGACCAGGTCCGCCACGGAAGGTCCGCCCGCAGCAACCCCTCGGTGAGCGCGGCGACCGCGAGCGCGGCGGCCAGCGGCCAGTCCCGCCGGCCCGGTGTCGACGGGCGCGCCGGACGCGGCTCCTCCCACAGCGGACGGACGAGATCGCGCACCCCGCCACGGTAACCAACCCGGGCATCACGCCGGGCCGTCATCGCCGCGTGGCCGGCCGGACGGCCGGATGCCACCGCCGTCACCGGCTATCGCCCAACCGACGTCCCGGGACGGCCCGGGCCCTCTCCCGGCCGCACCCGGAGGACCGACGAGTGGCAAAGTGGGTACATGTCACAGAGCGTGTCGCCAGGCTGGTACGACGACCCGTCAGGACAGCCCGGCGCTCGATGGTGGGACGGCAACACGTGGACCGACCACACCCAGCCGGCACCGCCCTCGCAGCCCGCCCCGGCGCACCACGGCCCGGCGCATCACGGCCAGCCGCAGTACGGCCAACAGCAGTACGGCCAGCCCGGCCAGCAGGTCCCGCCTCAGAGCGGGCCGGGGCCGGGCGGCTGGGGCGGCCCGCAGGGCTACCAGCCGCCGCCCGTGCAGACCCGCCACACCCCTGACCGGGTCCAGCGGCAGGTCCGCGAGCAGGCCGGGGTGCACGTGCCGGCGCAGGGCGGCGGTTCGCTGTTCAGCGAGCCGGTGCTGGTCGTCAACCAGAAGACGAAGCTGATCGAGTTGACGAACGAGTACGCCGTCTTCGACCAGAACGGGAACCAGATCGGCTCGGTCGTCGAGGTCGGCCAGAACGCGTTGAAGAAGGCCGTGCGCTTCGTGTCGTCGGTCGACCAGTTCCTCACCCACCGGCTTGAGGTGCGTGACGCCGCCGGTGTGCCGCAGCTGGTGCTGACCAGGCCGGCGAAGCTGTTCAAGTCGAAGGTGGTCGTGACGCTGCCCGACGGCCGGGAGGTCGGCAGCATCGTCCAGCAGAACGTGTTCGGCAAGATCCGGTTCGGGCTGGAGGCCGGCGGCACGAACGTCGGAATGATCAAGGCCGAGAACTGGCGGGCGTGGAACTTCTCGATCGTCGACCAGAACGACACCGAGGTCGCCCGGGTGACCAAGACCTGGGAGGGCCTGGCCCGGACGATGTTCACCACGGCCGACAACTACGTGGTGCAGCTGCACCGGCCGCTGCCGCAGCCGATGCTGAGCCTCGTGGTGGCCTCGGCGCTGACCATCGACACCGCGCTGAAGCAGGACTCGAACTGAAGCAGAATGTGAAGGGCCTGGGTTGAGCCGGTGGCGCGGGCACCGGCTACCGGTGCCCGCGCTGGCGCTGCTCCGCTCGCTCAGCCGGCCCAGACGGTCTTGAGGTTGCAGAACTCCCTGATGCCGACCGCGCTCAGCTCACGGCCGTAGCCGGAGCGGCGGACGCCACCGAACGGCAGCTCCGGATGGGAGCTGACCATGCCGTTGAGGAAGACCGCGCCGGCGACCAGGTCGGAGATGAACCGCTCCTGCTCGGCCGGGTCGGTCGTCCACGCGTTGGAGCCGAGCCCGAACGACGTCACGTTCGCCAGCTCGATCGCCGCGTCGATGTCCGGCACCCGGTAGAGGGTGGCCAGCGGGCCGAACGCCTCCTCGAGGTGCAGGCGCATCGCCGGGGTGACGTCGCCGACGACGGTCGGTGGGAAGAAGTATCCCGGCCCGGACGGCGCCGTCCCGCCGCACAGGATGCTGGCGCCCTCCTTCACCGCGTCCGCGAGGAGCTCCTCGATGTCGAGCCGGCCGCCCTCGGTCGCCAGCGGGCCGATGTCGGTGCTCGGGTCCATCGGGTCACCGACCCTCAGCGCCGCCATCCCGGCGACGAACAGCTCGGCGAACTGCTCGTAGACGTCCTCGTGGACGATGAAGCGCTTCGCGGCGATGCAGGACTGCCCGTTGTTCTGGCAGCGGGCGGTGACCGCCACCTCGGCGGCGCGCGCGACGTCGGCGGAGGGCATGACGACGAACGGGTCGCTGCCGCCGAGCTCGAGGACGGTCTTCTTGATCTCCTGCCCGCACACGGACGCGACGGCCTGGCCGGCCGGTTCACTGCCCGTGACGGTCGCCGCGGCGACGCGGGGGTCGCGCAGCACCGCCTCGACCTGCCCGGCGCCGATCAGCAGGGTCTGGAAGGCGCCTTCGGGGAACCCGGCCCGGCGGAACAGGTCCTCCAGGTAGAGCGCGCACTGCGGGACGTTCGAAGCGTGCTTGAGCAGCCCGACGTTGCCCGCCATCAGCGCCGGCGCCGCGAACCGGACGACCTGCCAGAGCGGGAAGTTCCACGGCATCACCGCGAGGACGACGCCGAGCGGCTGGTACCGGCCGAACGCCCGGCTCGCGCCGACCGAGCCCGGGTCGGCCAGCGTCTCGTCGGCGAGGAACGCCGCCGCGTGCTCGGCGTAGAACCGCATGCCCTTCGCGCACTTCGCCGCCTCGGCCTCGGCCGAGCGCAGCGTCTTGCCCATCTCGGTCGTCATCGTCACGGCGATCTCGTGCCGTTCCGCGTCGAGAATGTCGGCGGCCCGCCGCAGCAGCGCGGCCCGCTCGGCGAAGGTCGTCCGGCGGTAGACGTCGGCCGTCGCGCTGGCCAGGGCCAGCCGCTGTTCGATCTCGTCACCGTTGAGCGCGTCGAACGTCCTGACCACTGCGCCCGTCGCCGGATTGACCGACTGGATCGCCATGTCGCTCCCTCTGCTGGATCTGCCCGCTGGGTCTGCCCGCCTGGCTGCCCAGACGCGGGCCACGGCCGCCGTGGGGAGTGGGCACTCCCCGTCGTCGGCGCGGGCCCGTTCCGACTCCGCCGTCGGCGCGGCACTCACCGATCGACGCGATAATCCCCGATCTCGCCGCGCCGTGCCGGCGCCTGGCACGGTTTGCCCACCAATTTGCCGATCAACCGGTCGACCGGGCTTCGCCGTTCCGCCCCGGCACCCGCCGCCACGAGCTGGACTTTAACAGAGTGAGCGATTACTTGTGTCAGGCGATCTGGGTGCCGCCGTCCACCGACAACACCTGCCCGGTGACGAACGCGGCGGCGTCCGAGGCCAGGTAGACGGCGGCGGCACCGATCTCGGCGGGCAGGGCGGTCTGACGCTCCAGCACCGTGCGCCGGCCGACGGAGTGCAGCTCCGGGCCCCGGGTGGCGGCCAGCCGGGCGAACACCCCGTCCGGATGCCAGCGGCTGCCCGAGCTGACGTCCCGGCTCATGTCCTCGGGGAGGGTCCCGTAGGGCGCGATCGCGTTGACGGTGATGCCCTGCCGGCCGACCTCCTTGGCCAGCACCTTGGTGAAGCTGTGCACCGCGCCCTTCATCGCCGAGTAGACGGCGAGCAGCGGGTCGCCGACGATCCCCGACGTCGAGCCGATGTTGATGATCCGCCCGCTCCCCCGCTCGATCATCCCGGGAAGCACCGCATGGGTGCAGTTCAGGGTACTCATGATGTTGAGTGAGATGTCCCGATCCCACGTCGCCGGGTCCGAGTCGGCGAACGCGTCGAGGTCGACATTGCCGCCGACGTTGTTCACCAGCACGTCGACGCCACCCAGCCGCTCCCGCACGGCAGCCACCATGGCGACCACCTGTGCGCGGTCGGTGACGTCGGCGGCCTGCCACAGCACGTTCCCCGCGCCGGCGGCCAGCAGCTGCTCGCACACCCGACGGCCCTGCTCCTCATCCCGGCCGACGATGACGACGTTCGCCCGCTCGGCCGCGAAGGCGAGGGCGATACCCCGTCCGATGTTGGCGTTCCCGCCCGTGACCACCGCCGTGCGGCCGTCCAGCCCGGTCTCCATGCTGTGCCCTTCCGTGTCCGGTGCGGGTACCCGCCGTCGCGCCGTTCCGCGGTGGCCGGCTCTCCCGAGATGGCAGGCGTTCCCAAGATGGCGAGCGAAGCCCGGCCCGCCGGTCAGCCGGCAGGCAGGTCGACGAGGACCTTCATCCGCCGGCCGTCGCGAAGATCTTGTAGAGCGTCGTGCAGGTCGGACAGGCCGACGTGGTCGACCCACCCCGCCGTCGGGTACGCGCCGCCCGCGATCAGATCGATCACCCGGGTGAACACCCCGGGGCCGTAGCCCAGCGACCCGGTCAGCTCGATCTCCCCCCGGGCCAGCACCCATGGCGCGAACTCGACCGGCCGCTCGGCGACCGCGATCCCGACGTAGCGCCCCCGGGCCCGCAGCACGGCCGGGGCCAGCCCGAACGTCCCGGGCGCCCCGGCGGCGTCCAGCACCACGTCGACGCCGCGACCGCCGGTGCGGCGCCGGACCTCGTCGGCGACGTCGGTCGTGTTCGGGTCGAGGACGTCGGCGACACCGAGCCGCTCCGCCGCGGCACGCCGCGCCGGCGCCGGCTCGACGAGCAGGATGTCCGTCACCCCGAGGGCGCGCAGCCCGAACACCACGCCCATCCCGATCGGCCCGGCACCGAACACGAGGGCGGATCCGCCCGCCTCGGCACCGGAGCGCAGCACGCCGTTGAACGCGACCGCCATCGGCTCCACCAGCGCGCCCTCGGCCAGCGACATCGACGCGGGAAGGCGGTGCACCATCGCCCGCGGGACGGTCGTGAACTGGGCCAGCCCGCCGCCGTTCGAGCAGATCCCGTGCGTCATGACCTGCCGGCACAGTTCGGGGAGACTGGCCTGGCAGCGGTCGCAGTCACCGCAGGAGTAGAGCGGCTCCACGCTGACCCGCTCGCCGACGGCGACGTCGGTGACGCCCGCCCCGACGGCCGCGACCACCCCGGCGAACTCGTGGCCCACGATCTGGGGCAGCACGCCTCCGGTGAGCGGATGCGGCACCGTCGTACAGGCCCGCGGCCCGGAGAAGATCTCCGTGAGGTCGGTGCCGCACAGCCCGTTGTGGGCCACAGCGATCTTCACCTCGCCCGCCGCCGCCTCGGGCTCGTCGACCTCCTCGACGCGCAGGTCACCGGGGCCGTGCAACCTCGCCGCGATCATGACGCCCGGACCTGGTCGATCAGTTCGCGCACCCGGGCGGCGCCGAGGCCGGCGGCCTCCGCGGCGGGCATCCCCTCGGTGGCCGGGGAGAGAACCTCGGGCCCGACCCAGCCGAGCGCGCCGATACCGTCCAGCACGCGGAACAGCCGGACAAGGTCGAAACCGCCGTCGCCGGGAAGCAGCCGGTTGAAGGTGTCCCGGGCGATGTCGTCCGGTGCCTCGGCGGGCCCGTCGGACACCTGCACCGCGAAGACCCGGTCGCCCGGGAGCGCCTCGAGCGCCGCGAAGTCGGGGTTCCCCCGGAAGAAGTGCCACGTGTCGAACACCAGGCCGCCGTTGGCCCGATCCGCCGCCGCGACGACGGCCATCGCGGCCGGCAGGTCCCTGATCGCCATCATGGCCATGAACTCGAGCTGGATCAGGGTGTCGAACTCCGCCGCGCGGTCACACAGCTGCCCGAACGCGGTGGCGATCTCCTCGACCGGGAGGTCACCGGTCGGGCGGGCGAACGCCGTCAGCGCCGCGGGCCGCAGGGCCGCGCACATGTCCAGCACCTCGTCCGCGGTGAAGGCGATGGAGCGCGAAGCCGTCATCGGCTCGCCACCATACCAGTTCATGAGCCCGTCGAGCACGATGCCGAGGCCCTGGTCGCGCAGCCGCCGCCCCAGCTCGGCGGGCGCGGTGCCGGCCTCCTGGGCCAGCGCCACGTCCAGCGGGCTGATCGAGATGCGGCCGAACCCGCCGGCGACCGCGGCCTCCACCCGCTCCGCAAGGGGGCGCTGCAGGCCCACCGTGCCGGACCACATCACCCAGCCGATGCTCTCCGCTGAACCGGTCATCCGCGGCACCTGCCCCTCAGTCACCCGGCACACTACGCCGGAAACGACACTCAATGCCACCGTCGATATCCTGGGGCAGGTGTGGCGCGGCGTATAGTACGACTGTGGCGGGTGAGGTGTCAGCAGGGCTCGACCTCCGCGAGCGCACCCGGCGCGCCGTGCGGACCGAGCTGATGTCCGTCGCGATGGACCTCTTCGTTCGCAACGGCTACGAGGCCACGACGATCGACGAGATCGTGGCCGCCGCCGGAATGTCGCGCCGCAGCTTCTTCCGCTACTTCGGGTCGAAGGAAGACGTCGTCCTGGGGCACCTCGACGCCCTCGGCGCGTCCCTGGCCGAGGCCCTGGACCAGCGCCCCGCGAACGAGGACGCCTGGACCGCGCTGCGCCGGGCCTTCGACACCCTGATCGCCCACCAGACCAGCGACCCGCAGGGCGCCCTCTCAATGCGGCAGATGCTCGACGGCAATCCCGGGTTGCAGGCCCGCAACCTGGAAAGACAATGCCGATGGCACGACCGGCTCGCGCCCCAGATCGCCGCACGCCTCAGCTACCCGGGAACCGGACCCGCGGACGACAGTCCCGCGGGAGCTGGCGCCGTAGTCGACAGCCACCCAGGCGACAGCCACCCGGGGGCCGGCCCCGCCACCGGCGCTCGCACAGCCGCGGTCATCGGCGCCGCGCTGGCCTGCATGGAGGCGGCAAACCGCGCCTGGATGGCCACCGCCGGCCGCACCCCGCTGGCCACCATCCTCGACGACGTCATGCGCACCGTCCGCCCCGCCGCCTTCTAACCCGTCACACTCGGCCCAGGCCGGGTTCGGCGCAGGCCGGCCGATATCCAGCAGATCCGAACATCCGGGGCAGGTTCCCTGTCTGACGGATTTCGCCGCAGTGCTAATCGCGTAACGGAGCGCCGCACTACATCCCCGCAGCCACGCACACGCCCGTGCAGCGCGCAGAAACGAGCAACCGGCTTTTAACCAACTCGAATAACGGCCAACGATAGTTTTTGTTACTGATCAATTCCGTCCCGACCTGCATGGTTGAAAAATCCAACCATGCACGACATGATTATGGAAATTTCCACGTGCTCAACGTGTGCCCATCGGGTCGGGCGCCGCCCCACGACCTTGAACGGGCGCCGACTGATTCCTGGCGGATCTTCGACGGGACTGTAGTCCTGCGAGCAGATGAGGTATGGCTGCGCTGACGCATTCGGAGGATCCGACGCACGCCAGAGGCCCGGCCGCCCACGGTCAGACGGCGCGGGCGACCTCGGTGAACGTGGCGGCCAGCCGAAGCTGTGGGTCGATGTCGATGGCAAGTTCGTAATGGCCGCGGCGGATGTTCTGGATCAGGGCGTGGCGGCCACTGATCGTCTGGACCGAGCGGAGCCGTTTCGGCCCACGCATCGGCCGCAGCCGGACTTTGAGCCATCCATGATCGGCCTCGATCCGATTGTTCTCCCGCGCGGCGTCGACATGACAGGCCTCGGGGAGCAGCTCGTCGAGAAGCCTCAGATAGACAGGTGCCTTGTCGGTGGTGACCACGACCGGCCGGCGGCCATGAGACAGCGCCCGGACGAAGAACCGGCGAGCGGCGGCCTGGTCGCGGCGAGTGCCGGCAAGGACGTCGATGACCTGACCGTGCTGGTCGACGGCACGGTACAGGTAGGTCCACCGGCCGGCGACCTTCGCATAGGTCTCGTCCACGAACCATCTGCTCCCGGGACGGTGCCGGCAGGCCGGGCGGTGTCCACGAGCAGCGGCGTGAAGCGCTGCACGCGACAGTCGCGCGAACTACGTTATTCGTCCCGGCCTTGTCGATCTTCTGGGCTCAGTCCCTGCGGTCAGTGCTGGTGTGGAGGTCCCGGAGCCACCGGGTTCGGCCTTCCTGTTTCCGGTAGCCGGTTTTCTCGTAGGTCGCGTGGGCATCGAGGTTGTCGTCTTCCACCATCGCGTCGGCCAGGACGGCTCCGAGAGCGACGAAACGCTCGTGGGCTGCCGCCAGCAGCGCACGCGCCACACCGGTCCGGCGGTGGTCGGGGGCGACCGCGAGCCGATAGATATGGCCGCGCCACCCGTCCCATCCGGCCACCACCGTGCCGACCATGACTTCGTCCAGTTCGGCGACGAGCACGGCCTCGGGGTCATGCGCCAGCAGCCGGCCGACCCCGATCGGGTCGTCGCTCACGCTCGTGCCATCGGCGGCATGCCGCCAGAACGCCAGCAGTTCGTCTACGTCGCCGGGACGGCCAGACCGGATAACCATGCCACGATCATCGTCTCTCGTCCGGCGGCCGCAGCAGGGCGGCGCTGCACCCACCGACAGACGGTGACGTGATCGACCTCGAGGCCGCGTTCAGCGAGCAGTTCCTCGACATCCCGGTATGACAGGGCGTACCGCAGGTAGCACCGCACCGCCAGAACGATCACCTCCGGCGGGAACCGGAACCCGGCGAACTCCGACACCGGAGCCGATGGACGGACACGACGTCGGCGCATCCTCTGATCATGACTGATCGGCGGCTACGCGAAGGCAGACATCGCCGATGCAACAGCGCCCTCAGAAGTGCCTCGCAGAACACTGGAGTTGCGAGAGGTTTTCTGCGAGCGACCATCGGGGCAAAACGGACACAACCCGGGGGTCTCGCAGCACTCTCGCAACTGATCATTTATGAGAATCGTCATCTGTGCGCCTCTGGCCTGGGATGCGGTCGGGCGGCACACTCGGTCACGTGTCGTCTTCCGATATCGGATTCCGTAAGGAGCGCACCCATGCCGAGGAGTGAGCCGTGAGCACGGCATCGACCGCCGCTGGCGTCCCGGACGAGTTGCGGCGTCGCCTCGGGGTGCCCGACGCCGTGGTGATCGGTCTGGGGTCGATGATCGGTGCGGGGATCTTCGTTGCGCTCGCTCCGGCGGCGCACGCGGCTGGCTCCGGGCTGCTGCTCGGGCTGGCTCTGGCCGCCGTGGTCGCGTACTGCAACGCGACGTCCTCCGCCCGGCTGGCCGCTCGGTATCCGGCCTCGGGCGGGACCTATGTCTACGGGCGTGAGCGGCTTGGTGTCTTCTGGGGCTATCTCGCGGGGTGGGGGTTCGTGGTCGGTAAGACCGCTTCCTGCGCCGCGATGGCCCTGACGGTCGGGTCGTACGTGTGGCCCGGTCAGGCGCACGCGGTCGCGGTGGCCGCCGTGGTCGCGCTGACCGCAGTGAACTACGCCGGGGTGCAGAAATCCGCCTGGCTCACCCGGGCGATCGTGGCCGTGGTCCTGGTGGTTCTCGCCGGCGTGGTCCTCGCCGTCCTCACCTGCGGTGAGGCGGATGCCGCGCGGCTGAGTATCGGCGGGGACGCCTCCTTCGGCGGGGTGCTGCAGGCGGCGGGTCTGTTGTTCTTCGCCTTCGCCGGATACGCGCGCATCGCCACTCTCGGTGAGGAGGTCCGCGACCCGGGTCGGACCATTCCCCGGGCCATCCCGCTCGCGCTCGCCATCACCCTGGTCGTCTACGTGCTCGTCGCCATCGCCGTTCTCGCGGTGCTGGGGCCGTCGCAGCTGGCCGATGCCACCGCACCGCTGTCGGACGCCGTCCAGGCCGCGGGCGCGGGCTGGCTCGCGCCGGTGGTGCGCGTCGGCGCGGCGGTGGCCGCGCTCGGCTCGCTGCTGGCGCTCATCCTCGGCGTCTCGCGCACGACCCTGGCGATGGCCCGGGACCGGCATCTGCCCCACGCCCTGGCGGCGGTCCACCCCAGGTTCGGGGTGCCGCACCGGGCCGAGCTCGCCGTCGGCGCCGTGGTGGCAGTCCTCGCGGCGACGGCGGACGTGCGTGGGGCGATCGGGTTCTCCTCCTTCGGTGTGCTGGCCTACTACGCCATCGCCAACGTCTCTGCCTGGACCCTGACCCCCGGCGAGGGCCGCCCGCACCGCCTGATCCCTGTCCTCGGGCTGGCGGGCTGCCTCACGCTGGCTTTCGCCCTGCCTCCGGCCTCTGTGATCGCCGGGGTCGCGGTGTTGGCCGTGGGCGCCGCCGCCTACGGGATACGCCGCATGGTGGCCCCGTAACCCCTGCACGACACGGCTGCGGGCCGGGCGCACAACCACCGGTGCCCCGCTGGCTCACGGGACGGTATCGGTATCCGATACGTTGCGATGGCAGAGGGGCACCTCGTATGACACAACTCGGCACCTGGCAGGCCCGGCTGACCTCGACCACCGCGCCCGCCGCGGTGATCCTCATCCGCTTCTACGTCGGCGCGGTCTTCCTCTTCGAGGGCATTCAGAAGTTCCTCTACCCCGACGAGCTCGGCGCCGGCCGGTTCGACAAGGCCGCCATCCCCGCCCCCGGCTTCTTCGCACCCCTGGACGGGGGCTTCGAGATCGCCTGCGGTGCGCTGATCCTGGCCGGGCTGCTCACCCGACTCGCCACCCTGCCGATGATCGTGAACATGCTCGGTGCGCTACTCATCACCAAGCTGCCCATCCTGTGGGGCGACGCCCCGCTCTTCGACGGCGCATCCGGCTGGTGGGACTTCGTCCACGAATCCCGCACCGACCTCGCCCAGCTGTGCGGCAGCCTCTTCCTGCTCATCGTCGGCGCCGGCGCCTACTCCCTCGACGCCCACCTGCACCCCACCGCCACGGCTTAGCCGCACGCCCCGCAGACTCCCAACGCGGTTCCTACAGGGTGTCGTCGCCGAGGACTTCGCGGGCCAGCTCCGCCAGAGCCTTGCGGTCCTCCGCGAGAGCCCGCCTCCCGACCTCGGTCGCCCGGTAGACCCGCCGGGCCCGGCCATCCACGACACGCTGGTCAGAGGTCAGCAGCCCGTCCGCTTCCAGCCGATGCAGCGTCGGATACAGCGTGCCGGGGCTGATCTGGTAGCCGTGGCGGGCCAGCTCCTCTGTCATCCACGCGCCGTGGATCTCCCCCTCGGCCGCGTGGTGCAGGATGTGCAGCCGCACCGCACCCCGCTGAAACTCCCGCACCCCTGACCCACCTCCGACAGCGACGAAACCGATATCGGCATCCGACCCTACGCCCGAGGTGGGCCCAGCCAGACGTTGTCAGTAGCGACCATCCGCCACCCGCAGGGCGCGTGAGTGAACTGTCACACCCAGTCATTACGGTCGCACCGTGAACAACCTCGCCACACTGGCCGCGTCCGTGACTGAATTCGCGGCGCGCAACACCATGACCCTGGTGCCCGCGGTGCCGGAACGCGACCTCGGCCCGGAGGTGAACATCTCGCCGGGCGCCTTGGACCTGCCCGGCTTCCTCGCTCTCGCCGCGATGCTCGGTGGCGCAGTGCTGTACCTCAAGGCCGTTGCCTTCGACCCCGACAACGATGAGGACGAGGTAGCGGACCCGCCTACGCATCTGATCAAAAACAAGGGCGAGACCGGCCGGGTCAGCGTCGCGTTCGCCGCGAACGGTCTGATCCGCTTCTGGGAGCAGTCCGCGCCCTGGTACCTCGAATGGCAGGAACTGACGGGCCGCCCCTCGGCGCGGTTTCCCGCGCAGCGTGACGCCGACGAGGACACCGAGCGACTCAGCGACGAGGAGCGGGCACGCCTCTCCGCCGAGTTGGTGGACACGCTGCTGGCCGACCCGGGGTTCCGGGCGGCGAAGCAGGGCGGAGCCAGGCAGCGGTACGCCAAGTTCGCCATCCCCAAAGACACCGACAAGTGGGTCGGCTGGGAGGCGACCCGTGATGCAGCCGACCGGGCCGAGGAACTGGCTCAGGCACAATACGCCCAGATCATCCCGCGTCTCGATGAGCTGCCTCGCCGACCATCGGTCGCCGGCAACACCCCGACGGGTTGCAACGGCCGGCCCGAAGACATCGCCGATTCGTTCTGACTCCGGCCACGCCGCCCCCGGCTGCCTTCCTGCCTGTCGGCTAG
>NZ_CASGGV010000009.1:0-20703 GCF_949319125.1 Frankia sp. Hr75.2
GGCAACGACGTCTGGTCTTCGGCGACGTGGTCATGGAGACCGCGGCGCTCAACGCCGTCGCCGGACGCCCGAAGGAGGAGTACGGCCTGGAGCCGCAGAGCCTCGACGAGGTCCGGCCCGGCTGCTACAACGTGCACGAGCGCGTGAAGGACATGAACGCCGGCGGCGTCCTGGCCTCGATGAATTTTCCCTCCTTCCCGACCTTCACCGCCCGCGTCTTCGCCAGCAGGGACGCGGAGCTGTCGCTCGCCCTGGTGCGCGCCTACAATGACTGGCACATCGACGAGTGGTGCGGGGAGTACCCGGGAAGATTCATCCCACAGGCCGTTCCCGTGATCTGGGACGCGGAGCAGACGGCCCTGGAGGTGCGGCGATGTGCCGCCAAGGGCTGCCATTCTCTCAGCTTCACGGAGAACCCTGCCGCCCTCGGCTGTCCGAGCTTCCACAACGAGTACTGGGACCCGGTCTGGACGGCGTGCTGCGACACCGGGACGGTGCTGTCGATCCACCTCGGGTCCTCGGGTCGGCTGTCGATCCCGGCGGTCGACTCGCCGCCCGACGTCATGATTACGTTGCAGCCGATGAACATCCAGTCGGCTGCCGCCGACCTGCTGTGGTCCCGGGTTCTGAAGACCTTTCCAGACCTACGCGTCGCCCTCTCCGAGGGCGGTAACGGCTGGATCCCGTACTTTCTCGACCGGGTGGACCGGACCTTCGAGACGCACCGCGCGTGGACACTGCAGGACTTCGGCGGGCGGCTTCCCAGCGAGGTGTTCCGCGAGCACTTCCTCACCTGCTTCATCAACGACCCGGTGGGCATCGAGATGCGGGAGAAGATCGGCGTCGACAACATGGCATGGGAAGCCGACTATCCGCACAGCGACTCGTTGTGGCCGGCGGCGCCGGAGGAGCTGATCTCCGTTCTCGGCGCGCACGAGGTCCCGGACGACCAGATCCGTAAGATCACATACGAGAACGCCATGCGCTGGTACAGCTTCGCCCCGTTCACTCATGTGTCGATGGAAGAGGCGACCGTCGGAGCACTGCGTCGAGCCGCCGCCGGACACGATGTATCGATCATGTCGAGGAGCACGCGATCCCGTACGCCGGATGAGAAGCTTGAGAGCTTCCGCTCGCGGGCTCGCAGAGCGGTCGCGGCTCAGATCTGAACTCTCCGACACGACCTCATCCCTACGGACCGACGCCGGCCACGGGCCGGTGGAACGCAACGCCTCACAGCCACCGGCACGCCAGGCCTGCTGCCAGGCACAGGTCGCATCCGCCGACGAGGCTGATCGTGATCGGTGGGCCAGGGTCAGCGGGCCAGGACGACGCGGCCGAGCTGGAAGCCGGGCCGTCCGGGCAGCGCGAGGGCGCCGGACGGGGCGAGTGGCGAGAGGACGAGCTGCCGGTCGGCGTGCGGCCAGTCCGCCGGCTCCCGTCGGTTCCAGGTGTGGAACGCCAGCCACCAGGTTCCGTCAGCCGCGCGGAAGGGCTCCGCTCCACCTGGGCCGACTCCGGCGGTGCCGGTGCGTAGCAGCGGGTCCGGCCGTGGCGTGCAGGGGCCGAGCGGGCCGGCGCAGTCCGCGGAGCCGGTCGCGTATTCGGGGCTGTGCCAGTCCCCGGCGGAATAGAGCAGCTCGTAGTGGTCGCCACGGGCCAGCATCGCCGGGCCTTCGACAACGCCGTGCTGCCATCCGAGGGTGGGCGTGAGCAGGCGGACCGGGGCGTCGAGCAGGGTGCCCCCGTCGGGGGAGAGGCGCTGCGCCCAGATCGCCGGGGTGGTGCCGGGCAGGATGCCCTCGCTCTTCCAGGTGAGGTAGCGGTCGGCGCCCACGGTGTACGGGCTCGGGTCGATGCTGCCGCCCTCGGACTCCTGGCAGATCAGCGGCGCGGCCGAGGTGTCGGCGAACGGGCCGGTCGGGCTGGCCGCGTGGGCCGTCGAGACACACTGGTGCCCGGTGGCGGCGACCCGGGTGGCGTAGTAGAGCACATACCCGTCGTCGACCCTGGCGACCGCGGGCGCCCAGGTGGTGAAGCCGGTGTCCTGCGCCCAGCCGGGCAGCCGCGGCAGCGCGTCGCCGGCCCGCGTCCAGGTTCGGAGCTCCGGATCGGTGCTGACGAGCACGGGGATGTTGGCGTCGTCCGCGTTGGTCCCGTAGGCGTAGCTGGTGGCGCCGGCGGCGAGCACGTAGGGGTCGGCGAGGTTCGATCCCCGGACGGCGACCACGCCGCGTTCGTCCGCCGGCGAGCCGGGCGATGAGCCGTCCGAGGGAGCGCCACCGGAACCACCCGGTGTGCCGCTCGCGCCACTCGTGCCGGTGCTCGGGACCGAGGCGGCGGACGGCGCCTGGGCGGAACCGCCCCGCGCGGCGATCGGTGCGGTGACCAGCACGGCGACGACCGCTCCGACGGCGATCAGGGCGCCGGCGGCCACGGCGGCCACGGCGACCCGTCGCGGCGGTCGACCGCGCCGCCGCGTCGGCGGATCCGTCGGGGGGAGCGCCGGAGGCGGCGGGTGGGGCGCCGTGCCGGGACGGGGTTCGGCCGAAGTCGGCACGGCGGGCATCCTCCTGAGAACGGCGGGGGCGAAGCGGCACAGGACGGCGGGACGGCGGCGAAGCGAGCTGCGCGGTGGCGGAGTGGCCGGATGGCGGGCCGGTCCGGCGTCGTCCGCAGTCTTGATGCCGTTGATGTGGGCCTCATGTGAGCCGCCAGGCGCTCGGATCCGGGCGCCAGCGCCGGCAGCGCTCACGGCGGACGTGGAACGTGCCTCAGCCGGCACGTCCACCCACGGATGGTGGCCATCTGTGTTGCCTGTGTTGTTGGTTGGGCGTTCAGCTTCCGGTCGACCGTGTGCTGAAGGCTTCGCCGGGGCGCGATTTCGCCGCTCTCCACTGGTCACCCTGGGAGAAGGAGCCACTGCGTTGCGTTGGAATTTGCGTGGGAGGGGGCGGCTCGCTGTCGCCGCCGCCCTGGCCATGGTCGCGCTCGCCCTGTTCGGCGTGCCGACGGCGATGGCCGGGCCGACCGACGTGCGGATCAACGAGATCGAGTCGAACGGCGGTTCGCCGGGTGACTGGGTGGAGCTGGTGAACACCGGTACGGCCGCGGTGAACATCTCGGGTTGGGTGGTCAAGGACAACAACAACTCGCACGTGTTCACGGTCGCCTCAGGCACCTCGGTGGCCGCCGGCGGACGCGTGGTGCTCGACGTGGATCCGGTGTTCGGCCTGGGCAGCGCCGACTCGGTGCGGCTGTACCAGCCGGGCGGGACGACGCTGGTGGACTCGTACACCTGGACCTCGCATGCCACGACGACCTATGGGCGGTGCCCGGACGGCAGCGGCGCGTTCACCACGACCAGCGTGTCGACCCGGGGCGCCGCCAACTCCTGTTCAGGCGGCGGTACGGCCGCGGCGTGGCCCGGTGGCACCGCGGTCACCGTCGCCGACGCCGCGAACGCGTTCGGCACCAACCTGAGCGGGCTGTCCTTTCAGAGCGCCAGCGTGCTCTGGGCGGTGAAGAACGGCCCCGGCGCGCTCTACCGGCTCGTGCCCAGCGGCGCGACGTGGATTCCCGACACCTCCGGCGGCTGGACGTCCGGGAAGGCGCTGCACTACGCCAACGGGACCGGCGACCTCGACGCGGAAGGCGTGGTCGTCACCCCCGACGGCGTGATGGTCGCCACCGAACGCGACAACAACGGCAGCACCAGCCTGCCGAAGATCGCCCGGTTCGACGTGTCCTCCACGGCCACCGCGCTCAACGCGACCGCGGAGTGGGACCTCACCTCCGACCTGCCCGCGGTGGCGGCCAACAGCGGCCCCGAGGGCATCGCGTGGATCCCCGACTCGTTCCTCACGGCGCACGGCTTCCGGGACGAGCACACCAGCGCCGCGTACAACCCGGCCTCCTACCCCGGCCACGGCAGCGGCCTGTACTTCGTCGGCCTGGAGGCCAACGGCACGATCTACGCCTACGCCCTCGACCAGACAGGTGGCGGTTACACCCGGATCGCCGCCGTGCCGAGCGGCTTCGCGGGCGTGATGGACCTCGAGTACGAGCCCAGCACCGGCCACCTGTGGGCGGCCTGCGACGACACCTGCCAGGGCCGCACCGCGACGCTCGACGTCAACGCCCAGGGCCAGCTCGCCGTCACGGCCGTCTACGAGCGGCCCACCGGAATGGCGAACTACAACAACGAGGGATTCGCCATCGCGCCGCAGGAGACCTGTGCGTCCGGCCTGAAGCCGGTCCTGTGGTCCGACGACGCCAACGACGCCAGCCACGCACTGCGTGCCGGAACGCTCAACTGCTGACGTCCCACGCAATGCTGACGTCCCACGCAATGCTGAGGTCCTAAGCGCTGCTGACGTCCTGGGCCCCGGTGGCCGGGCGGTGGTCGGGTGGTCCCGGGCCGCCCGGCCACCGGGGCCGGTGGAAGACGGGCAGCATCGGGTCCGGGGCGCCGAGATGGTTCCCCTGGCCGTAGCCGATCCCGGTGTCGCGCACCGCGGTGAGCTCGGCGGCGGTCTCGATGCCCTCGGCGATGACCCGGCTGCCGATCTTCCCGG
This sequence comes from Frankia sp. Hr75.2, assembly GCF_949319125.1. Lineage (NCBI taxonomy): Bacteria > Bacillati > Actinomycetota > Actinomycetes > Frankiales > Frankiaceae > Frankia > Frankia sp. Hr75.2. The sequence continues at coordinate 4,578 of NZ_CASGGV010000009.1, forward strand.
CGAGGTAGACCAGCGCGATGGCGGTCGCGCGGCGGACGGGATCGGTGTCGATGCCGTGGATCAGGCACCGGTCCATTTTGATCACGTCGGGGCGCAGCTGCACGAGCCGGGCGAGCCCGGCGTAGCCGGCGCCGACGTCGTCGACGGCGATCCGGGTCCCGCGGGCGCGCAGCTCCCGGGCCGCGCGCAGCACGGCCGGGTCGTCCAGGCTGCGTTCCTGCTCGGTGATCTCGACGACGAGCCGGGTCAGGTCGATGTCCGGGAGGACACCGAGCAGACCACCGGTGAGCGCGGTCGGGGAGGCGTTGACCGCCAGGCGGGCGTTGGCCGGGATGGCGGGCAGCACGCCCAGCGCCCGCCGGACGGCGGAGAGCTCCAGCTCGACGCCGAGCCCGACGCCGGCGGCCCGCGCGAACCACTGTTGGGGATCGGCCGGCGGGCCGGGAAACCGGGCGAGGGCCTCGGCCGCCACGGCCGACCCGGTGCGCAGGTCGACGACCGGCTGGAACACCAGACGCGGCCCGCCGCTGTCGAGGACCTCCCGGACGGCCCGCCAGGTCCGGCCGGAGTGCTCCCACATCCGGTGCAGATCCCGGACCGACACGCTGAGCAGGTCCGCGATCAACATCAGGATCTGGACGTGCCGTGAATCCAGGTCCGGCCGGGGAACGCGTCCGATACAGCCGACGACCCCGTAGACGCGGTCGCCGTCGCGGACGGGCGTCGCCGCGTAGGCGCGGACACCGAGCTCAGTGATGGTGGGCAGACCCGCCGTCCGGGGGTCCTCCAGCGTGTCGGGAATGATCGGCGGCAGTCGGCCGGTCAGCACCCGCCAGTAGAGCGTGCGCTCCCGCTCCTCGGGCGAGCCGAGCACGGTCGTGCCCGGGCCGACGCCGTAGGAGGCGCCGTCGCCGTTATGGGCCTGCAGGACCAGCCGGTCGCCGTCGAAGCGGCACAGCCAGCTGAGGTCCATCCCCAGCTGGTTGCGCAGCACGCCGAGCAGGTGCACCACTGCTGTGTCCGGTTCCGGGACGTCCACCGGCGTCCCCAGGATCGACAGACCGCCGGCCGTCATGCGCCGTCACCTCCACCGTCAGGATCGACTCGATCCCCGCGGCGCGCACATCCACCGCGCCCGCCGCGGCGGCGGACGTCCCCGGCCGGGCCCGGTTCTACTGCACGGCCGGCCCTTCCGCGGTGTCCCACGACGCCGGCCGGGCCAGGCCCGCCGGCAGGTGGGTCCGCCGGTCGCCGCGCGCGGAGTCCACCTGCTTCTGGGCCAGGCCGGTGGCCGCGGTGAGGTCGGCGCCGTCCAGCCGGGCGTTGGTGAGGTTCGCCCCGGAGAGGACGGCGTCGGCGAGGATCGCCTCGTCCAGGACGGCGTTCGTGAGGTCGGCGCCGCCGAGCTGGGCGCCGGTGAGATCGGCCCGGCCCAGCTGGGCGCCGGTGAGGGTCGCCCGGAAGAGCAGGGCGCCGGCAAGGGTCGCGTCGGCGAGCCGGGCGCCGGTGAGGTCCGCGTCGACAAGCTCGGCGTCGGTGAGGTTCGCCCGGCGCAGGTCGGCGCGGGCGAGATCGGCGTCGTCCAGGCTGCCGCCGGTGAAGTCGACCCCGGCCAGCCGGGCGTCGGCCAGGGTGGCGTTGGTGAGCGTCAGGTGGGCGAGGCTGGGCGCACCGGGAAGATCTGCGTGGCTGGTGAGGCCGGTGAGCCCGGTCAGGTCGGCGCCGGTGAGGTCCGCGGGGTGCGGGAGCCGGGCGAGGACGCCGACGGCGGCGCGGATGTCGACGGCGGGCGGCCGGGACGGCCCGCGCCGCCCGGGCCTGGCGGACGGCGCGGCGGGTGCGGTGGGTGCCGGGGCGCGCCGGGGATCGGTGCTGAGGGTGCGGACGAAGGCGGCGAGGACCTCGACGACGGCCCGCCGGTCGGCGGGGCTGTCGGCGACGATCCGTTCGAGGGCGTAGATGCCGCCCAGGCGGATCGTGTCGCTGTCCGAGCCGAGCTGGTCGATCGCCCGGGTGTAGAGCTCGCGAACGTGGGTGTTCGCGTAGGCCTGCCGCTCGCGTTCGTCGGCCGCCTCGTTCGCCCGCCGGGTCTCGGTGTTGGCCGCCCGGGTCTCGTCCAGGGCGACCAGGGCGCCGGCCACGGCGATGAGGGCCGAGGCCGCGGTCAGCAGGCCGCCCTGCAGGGCCGCCCGCGCGTCGGTGTCGCCCGGGTCCGGGTACATCCGCGGGGGGAGATGCCAGATCCCGACCGCGGCCGCCGCCGCGCCGGCCGCGGCCAGCCCGGCGACGATCCACAGCCAGCGCCGGCCCGCGGACCGTCGCGCGGCGCCGCTGGTGGCGACGCCGGCCGCGCCGCCGCAGGAGCAGGTTCCATGAGCGCCGGGGGTCACACCGGCGTTGTCGGTCATCTCCCGCCCCCGTCCTCCGGTCGCTACCCGTTGTTCCCGTAGGGGCGGGTGAGGATCTCCATCCAGTGCCCGGACGGGTCGAGGAAGTACAGGCCGCGCCCGCCGTGGTTGTGGTTGATCTCGCCCTTCTGTCGCCCCTGCGGATCGGCGTAGAAGGTGATGCCGGCCTGCCTGATCCGGGCGAACGCCGCGTCGAACTCCTCGTCCGACACCAGGAACGCGTAGTGCTGCGTGGCGATGGACTCCGCCGCGGTGGCGGCGAAGTCGAGGGCCACGCCGTTGGCCGTGACGACCGGCAGGAACCGGCCCGTCCGCGGCCCGACCTCGAGACCCAGGATGTGGGCCAGGAACCGGGCGGACTCCTCGTCGTTCCGGGCGTGGACGATCGTGTGGTTCAGCTCGACGGACATGGGTGAACGCCTCCGTGCGACACCTCGCGGCGCCTCCATCCCTCACCCGGCCGGTGACCGGAACGCGGCGCCGCAGCCAAGATCCTATGAAGCTTTCCCGTGCCGCGCCGGGTATCCCGGCAGACCCGTGGCCGCCCGGTGGGGGGCGGACGTGGACGGACCGCGCGCCGCGGGTACGACCGGTGTGTACCCCGCCGGTGGGGCCGTGTTGTCGGTGCTCGCGGCCACACTGTGAAAGACAGCCACACCGACCCGAGGACGGCGATGACCGCGGCAGTGAGCAGTAGCCCGCACGACCTGTCCGACCTGGGCGACGAGGCTGTCGCGCTGGTCCGCCGCTGGGTCGCCGAGGCGGCGTCCGAGCCGGTGGACCCGGCCGCCGCCCGGCTGGCCGCCGTCCTGCGGGAGCCGGGCGGGCTGGCGTTCACCGTGCGCTTCGTCGACGGGGTGATCCGTCCGGAGGACCCGCGGGTAGCGGCGCGCAACCTGGCCCGGCTCGCGCCGTCCGTGCCCGCCTTCCTGCCCTGGTACCTGCGCGGTGCGGTGCGGGCAGGGGGAGTGGCCGGGCCCGTGGTGCCGTGGGTCGTCGTCCCGGCCGCCCGGCGGGTGCTGCGCCGGATGGTCGGCCACCTCGTCGTCGATGCCACCGACCGCGGCCTCGGGCGGGCCATCGAGCGGCTGCGCCGGCCCGGCGTCCAGCTGAACATGAACCTGCTGGGGGAGGCCGTCCTCGGTGAGCGGGAGGCCGCGCGCCGGCTGGCGGGCACGACGGCGCTGCTCGCCCGGGACGACGTCGACCACGTGTCGATCAAGGTGTCGGCGAGCGTCGCGCCGCACGCCCCCTGGGCCTTCGAGGAGACCGTGGCGCATGTCGTGGAGACGCTGACACCGCTGTTCGAGCAGGCCACGGCAGCGCGGCCGGCGGAGTCGCGGCCGGCCACGTTCGTCACGTTGGACATGGAGGAGTACCGCGACCTGGACCTGACGATCGAGGTGTTCACCACGCTGCTCGACCGGCCGGCCCTGCGGCGCCTGGCGGCCGGGATCGTCCTGCAGGCCTACCTGCCCGACGCGCTCGGCGCCCTTACCCGCCTGCAGGAGTGGAGTGCGTCCCGGCGGGCGGGCGGCGGCGCCCCGGTCACCGTACGGCTGGTGAAAGGCGCGAACCTGCCGATGGAACGGGCCGAGGCGTCCCTGCGTGGCTGGCCGCCGGCGCCGTACGACACCAAGCAGGACACCGACGCCAACTACAAACGGCTGCTGGACTACGCCCTGCATCCCGACCGGGTCGCCAACGTGCGCGTCGGGGTCGCCGGCCACAACCTGTTCGACCTGGCCTTCGCGTGGCTCCTCGCCGGCCGCCGCGGCGCCCGCGGCGGCCTCCGCTTCGAGATGCTGCTCGGGATGGCGCAGGCGCAGGCCCGGGTCGTCGCGCGCGAGGTGGGCGGCCTGCTCCTCTACACCCCGGTGGTGCGGCCGGCGGAGTTCGACGTCGCCATCGCCTACCTGGTCCGCCGGCTCGAGGAGGGCGCGAGCCGGGAGAACTTCATGTCGGCCGTGTTCGACCTCGCCACCGACGAGACGCTGTTCGCCCGTGAGGAGAAGCGGTTCCGCGCCTCGCTGGCCGACGTCGACGACACCGTCCCGTCCCCGCGCCGCACCCAGAACCGCCTGCGCACCGCGCCTCCCATCGGCGCAGCGGGGCCGGCCGGGCCTGATGGCACAGGAGGCTTCCGGAACGCTCCGGACACCGACCCCTCCCTGGCAGCCAACCGGACGTGGGCACGGCGCGTCCTGGCCCGGGTGCCGGCGTCCACGCTGGGCGTCGACCTCGTCGCGGCCACCACGATCCGCTCGGCGGACGAGCTGGACGCGGTGCTGGCACGCGCGGTCGCCGCTGGCCCGGGTTGGGCGGCGCTGGGTGGGGCGGGCCGCGCGGCCGTTCTACGCCGGGCCGCCGAGGTGCTCGAACAGCGGCGCGGCGAGCTGGTCGAGGTCATGGCCACCGAGACCGCGAAGACCTTCGACCAGGCCGATCCGGAGGTCTCGGAGGCCGTCGACTTCGCCCGCTACTACGCCGAGCGGGGTGCCGGGCTCGACGACGTCGACGGGGCGCTGCTCGCGCCGGTGCGCCTCACCGTGGTCACGCCGCCGTGGAACTTCCCGGTCGCGATCCCCGCCGGGTCCACTCTCGCCGCCCTCGCCGCCGGCTCGCCGGTGGTGATCAAACCCGCTGGTCAGGCCCGCCGCTGCGGCGCCGTCCTGGTAAGGGCGCTGTGGGACGCCGGCATCCCCCGAGAGGTCCTCCAGCTCGTCAACGTGGACGAGGGCGACCTCGGCCGGGCGCTGGTCGGTGACCCTCGCGTCGATCGGGTCATCCTCACCGGCGCGTTCGAGACGGCGGAGCTGTTCCGGTCGTTCCGCCGCGACCTGCCGCTGCTCGCGGAGACGAGCGGCAAGAACGCGATCGTGGTGACGCCGAGCGCCGACCCCGACCTGGCCGTGCGCGACGTCGTCGCCTCCGCGTTCGGCCACGCCGGCCAGAAGTGCTCGGCGGCGTCGCTGCTCATCCTCGTCGGCTCCGCGGCAGCGTCCCGCCGGCTGCGCGACCAGCTCGTCGACGCGGTCCGCTCGCTGGTCGTGGGGGAGTCGGCCGACCCGCGGACCCAGTTCGGGCCGCTCATCGAACCGGCTTCGGGCAAGCTGCTGCGCGCGCTGACCGAGCTCGGCCCGGGCGAGCGCTGGCTCGTCGAGCCACGGCGCCTCGACGAACAGGGCCGGCTGTGGTCGCCCGGAGTGCGCGCGGGGGTGTCCCGCGGGTCGGAGTTCCACCGGACGGAGTACTTCGGCCCGGTCCTGGGGATCATGGCGGCGGTCGATCTCGCCGAGGCCGTGGAGATCCAGAACGAGGTCGACTTCGGTCTCACCGCGGGTCTGCACTCGCTCGACGCGGCGGAGCTCGACTACTGGCTGCGCCACGTCCAGGCGGGCAACCTCTACGTGAACCGCGGCATCACCGGCGCGATCGTGGGCCGCCAGCCGTTCGGCGGCTGGAAGCGCTCGGCGGTGGGCCCGGGAACCAAGACGGGCGGCCCGACCTACCTCTACGCCCTCGCCGGCTGGACCAGCAGACCCAGCTCCGCGACGGCCGAGCTCGGGCCGGCCGCCCGCCGCCTGCTCGCCGTCGTCGCTGACAGTGACTGTGTAGGAGAGTCCGGCGACGGTGCCTCCGTTGGTGGCGCCTCCGCTAGTGATGCCTCCGCCGGCGGCGCGTCCGCTGGCGGTGCCGCGCCTGGCGGAGGCGCCGGTGGTGGGGTCGGCGCGGTCGCGGATCTCGCTGGGCTGGAACGGGCGCTGCGCAGCGACGCGGCCGCCTGGGCCGGCGGGTACGGCGCCGCCCGCGAGCTCGCCGGGCTGTCCGCCGAGCGCAACATGCTGCGCTACCAGCCCGTTCTGGTCGAGATCCGCTTCGCGGGCGGCGGGATCCACCAGCTCGTCCGCGTGGTCGCGGCCGGGCTGCTGGCCGGCTCGCCGTTGCGGGTGAGCTCCGCGGTCGAGCTCCCGCGGTGGCTACGCGCGGAGCTCGCCGGGCTGGCGGTCGGTAACAGCTGCCAGTCCGACGACGAGTGGCTCGCTGACCTGGCCCGACGCCCGGCGAGCCGGGCCGGGCTGCGGGTTCGGCTGATCGGCGGGGACGCCGGCGCGCTGACGGCCGCGATCGGTGACCGCCTGGAGATCGCCGTCCACGCGCGGCCGGTGACCGAGTCCGGGCGGCTGGAGTTGCTGCCGTTCCTGCGCGAGCAGGCGGTCAGCATCACCGCCCACCGCTTCGGTACCCCGGACGGCCTCTCCGACGGCCTCCTCTGACAACCCGCGCCAACGCCGTGCGCTGAGAGCGGGGGCTCTGACCTGCCGGTGTGTGGCGTCGGCCGATCCGGCCAATGCGCCTCTTCCGACCGTTTCCTAGGTTAGGCTTACCTAAATTTCGGCGTTCGTGGGGCGGGAAGACCCGCGGTCCAGCTCCGCTCCCATCCTCGCTGAGCGTGCGCCGTGACGCAGCCGATCGAGGAGCTGAACCGTGGCCACTCTGCGTGAGTCCATTCGTGCCGCGTCCGCGCGGCGGGCCGGCCGCATGATCCAGTGTGAGGTGGCGGTCGAGGCCGTCGCCGTGGTCTCGCCGTCCTTCCGTCGGGTGACGGTGCGCGGCGACGGGCTGTCGGCCTACATCGACCCGCTGCCCGCCGACGCCTTCCGGCTCTTCCTCCACCCGCCCGCCGCGGCCGGCACCGGCTCCGGGGCCGACGCGGGCGCGGCCGGGCCGGATGATCGGGCCGAACTGTCGAGGGCCTTCACGGTGCGCACGTTCGACCCGGCGGCGAACCGGCTCACCTTCGACGTGCACCGGCACGGCTCCGGGTTCGCCGCCGGCTGGCTCGACCGCCTGCGGCCCGGCGACACCGCGGACCTTCTCGGGATGCGGGTCGAGTTCGCCCCGCCGGAAGCCGGCGCGCCAGCGCGGACCAGCACCGCGATCCTCGTCGCCGACGGTAGCGGGCTTCCGGCGGTCGCGGCCATCCTCGCCGCGCTGCCCGCCGGGCAGCCGGCAGTGGTTCTCCTCAGCGGTCTCGTCGAGCAGGATCTCGGGCTTCTGCCGGAACGCCCGGGCGACGACCTGCGCCTGGTGCCCGCCGGCGGGCTGCCGGCCGCGGTGCGGGCCCTGACCAGGCCGGACGGTGGCGCGCTGGCCTTCGTCGCGGCGGAGGCGAGCGAGGTCCGGGTGATCCGCCGCCTGCTCGCGGAGGATCTCGGCGTGCCGCGCGGTGACCTGCGGGCCTCCGCCTACTGGAGGGCCGGTGAGACCATGGAGGAGGCCGACGCCGCCGCGGAGCTCCGGTACGCCGAGGCGGCGGCGCAGGGCCGCGACCTCTCCGACCCCGCGGTGCTCGAGGAACTGGCACTCGCGTAGCGCGCCGCCCAGCCGCACCGGCCACCCGGCCCGGTTCACCGCCCTGGCGGGTGGGCGCCGGGTCGCGCAGGTCGCAAACGGTGGCACGGCGCACCCGCGGGCGGCGACAGTGGATGGCCGGGACGAGCGGCAACGCACGGTGCCACATGCCTCTGCGCAAGGATCAGAGGCTCGGGACGGGCAGGGCATACCTTGATACGACACGAAGTAGTAGACGTGAAGCGGAGTATCGGTGACTGATTCGGTGATCATCTACACCCAGACGGACGAGGCGCCGGCTCTGGCGACGTACTCGTTCCTGCCGGTGGTGCAGGCGTACGCGTCGACGGCCGGGGTCAGTGTCGTCAGTCGCGACATTTCCCTGGCCGGGCGGATCATCGCCAGCTTCCCGGAGTACCTCGAGCCGTCCCAGCGCATCGACGACGCGCTCGCCGAGCTCGGCGATCTGGCCCGCACGCCCGAGGCGAACATCATCAAGCTGCCGAACGTCTCGGCGTCGATCCCGCAGCTGCGGGCCGCGGTCGTCGAGCTGCAGCAGCAGGGCTACGCGCTGCCCGACTACCCCGACGACCCGAAGACCGACCAGGAGCGGGAGGTCCGCGCCCGCTACGACAAGATCAAGGGTAGTGCGGTCAACCCCGTGCTGCGCGAGGGCAACTCCGACCGCCGGGCGCCGGCGTCGGTGAAGGGCTACGCGAAGGCGCACCCGCACCGCATGGGCGCCTGGAGCGCCGAGTCGAAGACGAACGTCGCGACCATGGACGCCGACGACTTCCGTTCGACCGAGAAGTCCGCGGTGATCGCCGCGGACGGCGCCCTGCGCATCGAGCTGGTCGGCGACGACGGCACCACGACCGTCCTGCGCGAGTCGGTACCGGTGCTCGCGAGTGAGGTCGTCGACGCCTCCGTCATGCGGGTCGGGGCGCTGCGCGAGTTCCTCACCGCGCAGGTGGGCCGGGCCAAGGCCGAGGGCGTGCTGTTCTCGGTGCACCTGAAGGCCACGATGATGAAGGTCTCCGACCCGATCATCTTCGGCCACGTGGTGCGGGCCTTTTTCCCGGAGACGTTCGCCCGGCACGGCGCGGTGCTCGCCGCCGCCGGCCTGACCCCCAACGAGGGTCTCGGCGGCATCTTCAAGGGGCTGGAGGCGCTGCCCGAGGGCGCCGAGATCAAGGCCTCCTTCGAGGCCGAGCTCGCCGCCGGGCCGCCGCTGGCCATGGTCGACTCCGACCGGGGCATCACGAACCTGCACGTGCCCAGCGACGTCATCGTCGACGCGTCCATGCCGGCGATGATCCGTACCTCCGGCCACATGTGGGGGCCGGACGGTGCCGAGGCGGACACCCTCGCCGTCCTGCCCGACAGCAGCTATGCCGGCATCTACCAGGCCGTCATCGACGACTGCCGCGCGCACGGCGCCTACGACCCGGCGACGATGGGCTCGGTGCCCAACGTCGGCCTGATGGCGCAGAAGGCCGAGGAGTACGGCAGCCACGACAAGACCTTCGAGATCCCGACGACCGGCACCGTGCGGCTCGTCGACGGGGCGGGCACGGCGGTCCTCGAGCTGACCGTGAGCGCGGGTGACATCTTCCGCGCCTGCCAGACCAAGGACGCCCCGATCCGCGACTGGGTGAAGCTCGCCGTCACCCGGGCCCGCGCCACCGGCAACCCGGCCGTGTTCTGGCTCGACGAGACCCGCGCGCACGACGCCCAGCTCATCACCAAGGTCCGGACCTACCTGGCCGACCACGACACCACCGGGCTGCAGATCGAGATCAAGGCCCCGGTCGACGCGATCACCTTCTCGCTGGAGCGCATCCGCCGCGGCGAGGACACCATCTCGGTGACCGGCAACGTGCTGCGTGACTACCTGACCGACCTGTTCCCGATCCTGGAGCTCGGCACGAGCGCGAAGATGCTCTCGGTCGTCCCGCTGATGAACGGCGGCGGCCTGTTCGAGACCGGTGCCGGCGGGTCGGCGCCCAAGCACGTGCAGCAGCTCGTCAAGGAGAACTACCTGCGCTGGGACAGCCTGGGCGAGTTCCTGGCGCTGGCGGTGAGCTTCGAGCACCTCGCGCAGCGCACGGGCAACGCCCGCGCCCAGGTGCTGGCCGACACCCTCGACCGGGCGACCGCGACGTTCCTCAACGAGGACAAGTCGCCCACCCGCCGGGTCGGTGGCATCGACAACCGGGGCAGCCACTTCTACCTGGCGATGTACTGGGCCCAGGAGCTGGCCGCGCAGACCACCGACGCCGCGCTCGCGCAGGCGTTCGCCGGCCTGGCCGAGAGCCTCGCGGCCCAGGAGAAGACCATCGTCGACGAGCTGCTCGCCGTGCAGGGCTCGCCGGCCGACATCGGTGGCTACTACCAGCCCGACCCGGCCAAGGCCGCGGCCGTGATGCGCCCGTCGAAGACCTTCAACGAGGCCATCGCGACGCTTGCCTGATCTGCCGGCCTGACCACGTGTCAGGAGCGGGACGTCAGGAGAACGTGGGTCAAGGGAAAGGGCCCGGGCTCCGCACGGGCCCTTTCCCTGATCGTTCCGACCTCCCGCGTGCGGGCTCGCCGCCGGACCGGCTTCCGCCGGTGCGAAGCGGCCGCCGCCGGCACGGGGCGGTTGTCGTCCGCGCGGGCCGCTAGCGGCCGAGCGCGTCCTCGAGAACCTCGTGCCGGTGGTGCAGGCCGGGCTCGTTGCGCCCGAAGACGAGGTCCGCGCGCGCGCCCGAGGCCATGCTCGCCTGCACCTGGGCCGCCAGCGCGTAGTCCTCGTCGCGGACGGCGTTGTGCGCGTAGTCGAAGATCGTCTCCGCGGTCTCCCGGGTCGCCTCGTCGGTGAGGTCCATCGGGGACGCGTTCTGGTGGTAGGTGATCGAATGGCCCGGGCGCTCGCCCGGGTACACCCGGAACACCTCGCCGTTCGCGACCGTCACGGACAGGACGATGTTGGGGAACAGGGCGTAGATCAACACGAAGTTGTTCAGCGGCTCCCACTCCTCCTCCGGCTTGTCCGCCAGGTCGGTGATGTGGTTCATCGGGAAGACCAGGCGGTGGTGCGGCCCGTAGGAGTCGAACAGCGCGCAGTTGCTCTTGTTGATCAGCGCGAACGTGTCCCGGTGCACCGACGCGAAGTGGTAGCTCTCGGCGAACGTGTCGAGCGCGAGCTTCCAGTTGACCGGTGAGTCGATGACCTTCTCGCCCACCGGCGCCCACGACCCGATGTTCCAGGACGCCAGCTCCGGGCCCAGCTCGCCCAGGTGCGCGTCGATGTCGAGCGGCCCGGCGGCCGGGTCCAGCCCGACCCACAGGAACCCCGCGTTCTCGGCGGCGGGCAGCTCGGTGAGCCGCGCCTGACCGTTGAGTGTCGCGGGGAAGCCCTCCCGCCCCGGACCGCCGACGAACTCGCCGTGCGCGTCGTACGTCCACGCATGCCAGGGGCAGGTGAACCGCTGCGCCACGCCGCAGCCCTGGGCGACCTGAGCCTGCCGGTGGGCGCACACGTTCTGGAAAGCGCGCACCGTTCCGTCATCGCCGCGCGTCAACAGCACGGGGACGTCCATCACGGTCTTTGTGCAGTAGGTTCCGGCCTCGGGCAGTTCGGAGCTGTAGCCCACGAGCTGCGGTGAACGCCGGACGACTTCACGTTCCAGTTCGAAACGTTCCCGGCTGGTATAGGCCGTCGCCGCCACGCCGCCTTCCGTCGGCGTCATGTCGGTTGTATTGTCGGTCGCTATTTTCAGCGCCCGTCGCGTGAGGTCGACGAGCTCGTGGCGGTCGATGTGAGCCCTCCCAATTCGATGACGGCATCATCCCGCGCGCGGGGCGGCGGGATGGGATCAGGTAGACAGAATTGTATGTGCTCACCACCAACGGTCTTTACTCGGGCTAAGTCACCATCCCGACAGGAAGGGGTGCACTGCCGTGCGTCACGGCCAGGTGCGGCGAAAGTGGCCGGCGCGGGCCAGGTGCCGGCAGCCGGCACCTGGGTGGGGGTGACCCCGCCGGAGGTGATTGCTCCGTCGTGCCAGGCACTCCTGCCCCCGGGTGTCCCGTTGAGCGGGACGTCAGCCGGTGTGCTGGCGGGTCCGCCGCCGTGGGGAGGGTCGGGGCGGCGGCGTCCCGACGGCCGCCGACGGGCCGCCCCGCCGGCCCTGACGGACGGCCCGGCCCGGCCCCGAGGCGGGGGAGAAACGCGGCCCCGCCCGTGGCGGGGATTCTCGATGGGATTCGGCGTCCCGTGACGTGGGTCACGACAATCGGCGGTGAGTGACCCGCGCCACCTCGGGGTGTCGGTTCCCCGACGCTTCCGTCGGGGTTGTGTCCCACGGCATAGACGTGGCCCACATTGTAGTGCGTCCGACCCCCGAAGGTGCGGCCGAGGTCACGTCCTCAGTATGGATTATCGCGCCGTCGCAGCGGCATTATTAATAGCGACGGCCGAAATCCAGCCGCCCGAAATCCAGCCGCCACTGAGGATGCTTCAGGGGGATTGACGTGAACCTCACCAGCTCCGACCGTCCGGGCCTCTACCAGAAGCTTGCCGCCCGCCGTGCCGTCCGCCGTATGCGCCACGAGTTCGATCTCGTCATCAGCTCGACCGAGACGCCCGCGGCGCGGCAGGAGATCCAGGCGATCTACACCCGGCACAACGCGGCCAGCGGCCCGTCGGTCGTCCCCGGCCAGCGCAAGGTGGATGACTCCGAGGTCAGTGCCGACGCGACCGAGCGCGACTGACCAGTTAGCCACGCCCCAGCTCCAACTACCCACTCCCCACCACCAACCCTGGACGGGCCCGTCGCGGCGTGAGCCGGCGGTCCGTCCTCGGGCCCCCGGCGCCTCAGTCGCGGCCGTGCAGGGCGGCGCGGAGGGCGGCCACCGTCTCGGGTGAGGCGGCGCGCCGCCTGGGCGCCGGCTCGGGGGCCGAGCCGGCGACGACCTGCAGCCGCGCCGGGACACCGGCGGAACGCAGCGCGTCGGCGTAGGCGACTCCCTGCTCGCGCAGGCGGTCCCGCTCCTGGACGCAGACGTACGCCGGCGGCAGCCCACGCAGGTCCTCGGCCCGCGCGGGCGCCGCGTACAGCGGTACGCCGTCGGTTCCCGCCCGGCCCTCACCGAGGTACGCGTCCCAGTGCACGGCGGTGTCGGCCCGCCGCGCCGCGCCGACGGAGCCGCCGTCCGCCCCGGCGCTGTCTGTTCCGGCACCGGTCGTTCCGGGACGGTGCTCGCGGCCGCCGCCGAGCGCGTCGCCGAGGCCTACGGGGGCCGCCGCCAGGCTCGGCACCGCGCGCCGGTCGTCGAGCTCGGGGAAGTCCAGGCACTGGAAGCACAGCGCGGGCCCGCCCCGGTCACGGGTGAGCAGCGCCAGCGCCGCGGCCAGGCCCCCGCCGGCGTGCGCCCCGTGCACGGCGATCCGGTTCGGATCGACGCCGAGCCGGTCAGCGCGGGCCGCCATCCAGCACAGGGCCGCGTAGCAGTCCTCGAGCGCGGACGGATAGGGATGCTCGGGGGCCAGCCGGTAGTCCACCGCGACGACGACGGCACCGACGGCCCGGCTCAGCCCGATGTTGGCGCGGTGCTCCGTCCCGAGGCCGCCTGCGACGAAGCCGCCGCCGGGCAGGTGCAGGACGGCCGGGGTGGGTCGGGCGACACCGACCGGCGTGTAGATGCGCACCGCCACGTCGGGGGCGTCCGGTGGGCCGGGTACGCAGGTGTCGGTGATGTTGACCCCGGTCAGGTCGATCTCACGCGTGGCGGCGAGCATCAACTCGGCCGCGCGGGCGCGCGTCGCGGTGATGTCGTCGACGGTGACGTGCGGCGTGATCTCGACCAGCGAGGCGAGTTCGGGATCGAAGCGGTACGGCATCGCATCCTCCAGCACACGTGTCGGGCACTCGCGGTCTGACGCGCCCCCCGCTCGTCCAAACCACGCCCAATGTTCACCCCTGGAAGCCCCTCAGGATGCCCTTAGGGCCGTTGTTTTGACGGATCGGCATTCCGCGCACCGCCCGGACGGACATCTTCAGGTGGTGCGTGCCGTGCTGCGCGTAACTGGTCGCCGACGGCCTGGTCGCGGCTGGGCCGCCGGGTGGGAACTACTCAGCCGTGCCGGCGCGGCACGGTGGGCCACCCGTGGTGCTCCGTGCTCGGATCGATCTTCACCCGGCCGGGGCCGACCTTCAGTCCAGGGTTCCCACGTACTGCCGGAACATCGGATGCACGGCGAAGGTCGAGACACCCCTGGTCGAGGTGAGGGAGTCAGCGCGATCGCTCCCCGCCCACGATGCGGACAGCACTGAGTGGTCGCGGATGAAACCCACGTTCCACAGTGTCTCCAGCAGATGGTCGGGATCCCGGTCGGAGATCCACTTCGTGGCCTCCCTGCTGGTCCGCACGGCTCCCGTCGCGATGTCCAGCAGCAGGTACTCGAGGTCGTCCCGGGCCCAGACCGCCGGGCGGCCGCGGAACGCCTCGAACACGCTGAGCAGGCCCGGGTGCTGGAACCGGTACTCGGCGGCGATGTCGCGGGTCCGCTCGCCGGAGTAGGTGGCTTCCACGGCGAGGATGTCGCGCCGCGCGATCCGCCGGCCACCGGCGGACCGGTTCTGGCGCGCGTGTTCGAGCGCGTGGCTGCAGTACTGGATGATCTCGCGTGGGCGGCGCAGCGAGCGGTCGACGATGTAGCGGAACGACCAGCGCGGATCGCGGAACACCGCCGCCCAGCACTCGTCGTCGCCCACACCGCTCAGCCCGGGCACGGTGTGCCGGATACGGCAGGCGATCAGCTGCCACAGGTGCGGCTCGTCCCACCGCACCACCTCGATCAGGTCGCGGAACTTCTGCGCGTCGTCGTAGAGGGCGGGAATGTTGTCGTAGAGCTCCTGGCGCAGCGACATGAAGACGTGCAGGTGCGGCGAGAGGTCGTTCAGTGACATACAGGCCTGGAAGAGACCGGCGACGAAGGCCTGCGCGTCCTCGCTCGCGTCCCAGCCGCGGTCCAGCTCGTCGACCAGGACGGTGACCCCCGAGCGCGCGCACAGGCGGCTCAACGGCTGGATCAGGTGTTCCAGCTCCTGGAGTTTGTAGAGGCGCTGGAGCTCCGTCGTGCGGATACCGGCCTCGAAGCTTCCCAGCTTCACCGACTCGATGCGGCGCAGATAGGAGACGAACGAATCCAGCGGGGTTACTGCGGCGCCGCGGTGATTGTCGCGCAGGTAGGCGTATATCTGGCTCTCGGCGCCGCGTCTTATCCGGCCGTGCCGTTTCGTCAGCTCCTTCATGATGAGCACGAGCAGCAGGTATTTCCAGGCCACGGCGTACGCGCCGAGCTTGGCCCACGCGCCGTCGGCCTCGCGGGTCATCGCCCCGCTGAGGAATTCGTACGAGTAGTCCTCGGGCGCGAGCTCGATGACCGAGGCCCCGCGGTCGCGGTGCCGGCGGGCCATGGTCTTGAGGATCGCGCTCTTGCCGGCACCCCGGTTCGCGACCAGGATCGTCTTCGTTCCGGTGTTCATGTTGCGGTACGCGGCCGACTCGATGAAGTAGGCGTCGAGCCCGCGCCTGATGTCGCGTTCGGCGGCCGGCGCACCGAAACTGAGGTGGCTGAAGTCGGGCACGCGGCCTCCCGTGCTTCCGTCGGTTCCCGCTACGAGAGCCTAGACGGGCGAGGGCCGCTTCAGTAGTGAAATATCCAGAGGGGCGACAATCGTGGACGGCTGCGGCACAGTGGCCGGGTGGAGACCGATGCCCGGGGGACGGCCCGGTCGTCGGGCTGGACGGGCTGGACGGGCTCTTGTGGGTGCCACGCCGCCACCGGACGTACCGGCCCGTCCGGTGGCCAGGACCAGGGTCTGCGGAAGCTTGTACGGTCCGTGCCCCGCTGTTATACAAGTGTTCAGCGGCGGGGCTGGTGGATCAAGAGTTTCCGGTGACGTGAGACGGAGCGGATGTCCCGCTCCCGGTGTCGGCGGCGTCGAAGGTGCGGCCGGCAGCGGGTCCGACGCCCGTATCGGGGCGGCAGGGCGCTTCGACCGAGAGGACGGGCAGGCGTATGGAAAGGCTTCGTGTCATCCAGTGGACCACCGGAAAAGTGGGCAAGCTGACGTTACGGGCGATACTTGATGATCCGCGTCTGGACCTTGTGGGTGTGTACGCCTGGTCGGCGGACAAGGTCGGCACCGATGCGGGAACGCTGTGCGGTCGGCCGCCGTGTGGCGTCGCGGCGACCAACGACATCGACGCCTTGATCGCGCTCAAGGCGGACACCGTCGTCTACACCCCTTTCATGGCCGATCTCGACCATGTCCTGCCGCTGCTTGAGGCGGGAATGGACGTGGTCAGCA
>NZ_CASGGV010000010.1:0-20340 GCF_949319125.1 Frankia sp. Hr75.2
TACCCATCCTGGCCCTTCTCAGACACCCTCTACGAGCTCGCCGTCGATACCGACCCGAGACTGCGGCTGGCCTCCGCGTTCACCGAACTCGCCGCCGCCCTCTGACCGTCGGTCGCCGCGGCCGCTGGCACGCCCTGCTTCCTCACAATGCAACTGTGCCTCGCAGAGAGGGTGTGGTGACGTGGCTGATGTGAGCGAGTAAAGCGTGCTCGCGGAGGTGGCCGCTGCCCGGCGCAGGGGATCAGCAATCGCCGGAAAATGTCGCGCCGGTGGGTTTCTGCTGCGCTTCCCGACCACCAGAGTGAGCCAGCGCCGGACCCCGGAGACTACAATGGCAAGCAGGCCTGTCCGGCGGCATTTGAGCGCAACGCATTAGTCCATCATGACTACGAATCGGTTCGATGCACTGGTTGCCTGCCTTCTCGGCGCCTGCGAACATGGCCCGTGACTAATCGTCGCTTTTGAGAAACGGCCACCGGTGAATAACGGGAGCGTCCGAAGTGGACACGATCGGAACAGTCGATGACATTCACGCCGCCGCCACGGCCCTGACCGGGCTCACCGATTTCGGCCCACCCGACTATCACGAGGGGCTTGACGTCGTCCTGGCCGCCTACCAGGAGGAGGCCGACCTCACTCCGCTCGGCATCGCGACGGCCCGCGACGAGTTACGCGACATTCTGGTGGCCCGGCTGTTCAGCGAGGCTGGCTGGCGACGCTATCCGGAGTACGCCGAGGTTCCGGTCGTGCGGCCGGTATTCATCGTCGGCATGCCCCGCACCGGCACGACCACGTTGCACCGGCTGCTGACCGCCGATCCGGCCCACCAGGGCCTGGAACTGTGGCTGGGCGCGGCCCCGCAGCCACGCCCGCCGCTTCCGAACTGGGCGAACGACCCGATCTTCCAACTCGTCCAGGGAGCGATCCACGGATTCCTGGAGCGCAACCCGGGCTATCTCGGTATCCACAACCGGGACGCGGCGAAGGTCGAGGAATGCTGGCTGCTGACCCGCCAGTCGATGCTGTCGGCCTTCTTTGAGTTCACCGGGCACGTGCCGACCTACTCGAACTGGCTGGCCGAGCAGGACTGGACCGCCGCCTACGAGCGCCACCGGCGCAACCTGCAGCTGATCGGGCTGCCCACCCCCGGTCGGACCTGGGTGCTCAAGTACTCCGGCCACATGCTGTGCCTCGAAGCCCTGCTGGCCACCTATCCGGACGCGCTGATCGTGCACACCCACCGCCGCCCGGCCAGCACCGTGCTCGGCTCGGCCTGCAGCATGGTGAGCAAGCTCGCGGCAGGCAAGTCTACCAGTTTCCACGGCGATGCCATCGGCCCGGCCCTGCTGGAGTTGGCCGAGCGCGCCCTGACCCGCTTCGCGGCGGACCGGTCCCGCCACGACCAGACCCACTTCCACGACGTGGAGTTCGACGAGTTCATCGCCGATCCCCACGGTGTCGTCGCCGGGATCTATGCCCGGCTCGGCCGCCCGGTGCCCGAGCCCGCCCGCGCCGCCATGGCCGAGGTGCTCGCCGAGGACGACCGGCTGCGGTCCCACCGTTACGACCTGGCCGCGTTCGGCGTCACCGCCGAACAGGCCGACGCCCGCCTCGCGACTCTGGTCTGACCACCCACCACACCGAACCGAGGACATCATGACCACGACGGCGCCTCCCGGGACGACGGACGCAGCCCTGTCCCGCTGGGGCTTCTCCGAATGGATCACGCGAACCCGACAGACCGGCGAGTTCATCGGCACCCCTGAGCTGGACGGGGTCAACGACGCGGTCATCAGCGTCGACGGCCGCCCTATGGTCAACTTCGCCGGCATCGGCATCCTGGGCTGGCAGCACGACCCGGAGGTCCGCCGGGTCTTCGCCACCGCGGCGGCCGAGTACGGCCTGGTCGTCGGCGGTTCGCGGCTGGTCCAGGGCCTCTCTCGGCCGCACCTGGAGCTCGAGACGCTCGTAGCCGAGATCACCGGCCAGGACAAGGCGCTCACCTTCGCCACCGGCCTGTTGGCCAACCTCGGTTTCGTCCACGCGATGAAGGCCCGGTTCTCGTTCGCCGACGAACTCGGGGTGAACAACGCCGACATGGTCCTGGTGCTCGACTGGGACAGCCACTGGAGCATGTGGAAGGCCGCCGACGGGTTCAAGTACGGACGCAACCTGTTCGCCTTCGAGCACAACGACGTCGCGGCGCTGCGAACGCTGCTGGCCGAGCTTGGCGACCGGCGGGTCGTGGTCGGTTTCGAGACGGTCTACTCGTCCGACGGCTCGATGGCCCCGGTGGGTGCGATCCTGGACGCCTGCGAGGAGTTCGGGGCGATCAGTTTCGTCGACGACGCCAACGGGTTCATGGCCTACGGAAACGGAGGCCACCGGTTCGCGGCAGAATACGAGGCGCTGCGCCGCGCCACCTTCCGGATGGTGTCGTTCGGAAAGGCCGTCGGTCTTTCCGGCGGCGCCATCGCCGGGCCGGCGGACGCCATTGACGCCTTCCGTTTCCTGTCAGGCACGTCGATTTTCACGACGAACATCCAGCCGCCGACCGCCCAGGCGATCACGCACGTGCTCGAGCGGATGCGACGCGACCCGTCGGTGATGGAGCGCTATCTCGACCGGATCGACCGGCTGCGCGGACGTCTGGCCGCGATCGGGTGCTCCATCAATCCCACGCCGACCTTCGTCACCTCCATCGCCGTCGGTTCCAACGAGACGGCTGTACGGGTGCGTCGGGACTTTCTCGAGCGCGGCTACCTGGTGCCGATGTTCGTCTATCCGGCGGTCCGGAAGAACGAGGCGGTGATCCGCCTGCTCGTGAACGATCGGCTGTCCGACGAGCAGCTCGATGGTTTCGTTGACACGCTGGCCGAACTCCGGACGATCCACGGCTTCTGACACCGCCCGGCCCGCCGCGGGCCGGTCCGAGCGAGGGGCACCATGGATTCCCAGTCACCGGATTCCCCGTCTCTGTCTGCGACGGTCGCCCGGCCCGTCGCCCGACCGACATCTCGGCCAGTCGCCCTGGTCACCGGGTGTTCGAGCGGCATCGGCGTGCGCTGCGTTCCGGCGCTGGTCCGGCGGGGGTTCCACGTCGTCGCCACCTTGCGCGACCTGGGCCGCCGCGCCGCGCTCGACGAGGTCACCAACGAGCACGTCACGGTGCTTCGGCTGGACGTGACCGACCAGCGGACGATCGACGAGGCGGTCGCCGCCGTCCTGGCCGCGATCGGCCGCATCGACGTACTGGTCAACAACGCGGGGACGGCGCCGCCGAACTTCGTTGAGGAGGCACCGCTGGCGCAGTGGCGATCGGTGTTCGAGACCAACCTGTTCGGCCAGGTCGCGGTGACCAACGCCGTCCTGCCCACGATGCGGGCACAGGGCAGGGGCCGAGTGGTGATGATCTCCAGTGTCGGCGGGCGGGTGCCGACGCCACTGCTCGGCGTCTACTGCGCCTCGAAGTTCGCCCTGGAGGGGTACACCGAGACCCTACGACTGGAACTGCGACATTCGGGCATCGACGTCGCCCTGGTCGAACCGGGCTCCTACCGGACGCGTATCTACGACACGCCGCTGCTGCACGCGCCCGTCCCCGTCGAGTCGCACTATGTGGACGACTTTGTCCGGCTGCGCGCATTCTACAGCGAGTACATCGCCCATCACCTGCGCGACCCCGACGAGGTCGCGAAACTGGTCGCGGCCCTGGCCGCCCGGCCGCGCCGGCGCCTGCGCCATCCGGTCGGCACCGACGCCTGGATCAAGATCGCGCTGCACACCCTGCTGCCCTGGCCGGCCTACGAGCGGCTGACCCGGCGACTGATCGGCCTGCGACCGTAGCCGCCGCCGAGCCATCCGGGACAGCCTGTGGGGTGCCAGAAGTCGGCTTGGGCCTGTGAGCTGGGATGATGCGACGGCGTGGCTGCCGGCATGATGGTCAACTATGTCCGTGCACCTGCTCTATCTGATCTTCGTTCGGGTGTGTGGCTAGCTGGTACTGCTCGGCCGTTCATCGGCGTCCAAGGACCTGGAGCGGGTCTGTTGCATTGGGGGAAGGCAGGGCATGGTTGACGCTGCCGAGCGGGTGATCAGATCGCGAGGGCGAGCTCGGTAAACGCGGCTGTCAGCCGTGCGTGCGGGTCGGTGTCGATCCCGAGTTCGTAGTGGCCGCGGCGGATGTTCTGGACGAACGCATGCCCTGCGCTGATCGTCTGGGCGGAGCGCAGCCGTTTCAGTCCGCGCATGGGTCGGAGTCTGGCTTTCAGGAGGCTGTGGTCGGCTTCGATCCGGTTGTTCTCCCGCGCGGCGTCGACGTGGCAGGCCCCGGGAAACAGCTCGTCGAGGAGCCGCGGGTAGACAGGGGCCTTGTCGGTGGTGACCTCGACCGGCCGGCGGCCGTGGGTCAGTGCCGCGGTGAAGAACTTTCGGGCCGCGGCCTGGTCGCGTCGTTCGCTGGCGAGGACGTCGATGACCTGCCCGTGCTGGTCAACCGCCCTGTACAGGTACGTCCACCGCCCGGCGACCTTGACGTACGTCTCGTCGACGAACCACCTGTCACCAGGACGGTGCCGGCAGGGCCGCGCGGCGTCGACCAGCAAGGGCGTGAAGCGTTGGACCCACCGGTACACAGTTACGTGATCAACGTCGATGCCGCGCTCGGCCAGTAGTTCCTCGACGTCCCGGTACGACAGCGCGAACCGTAGGTACCAGCGGACCGCCAGGACGATCACCTCAGGTGGGAACCGGAACCCGACGAACTCCGATGTCGGGGCCGGTGGACGGACACGACGTCGACGCATCGTTCGATCATGACTGATCGGCCGTCGCGTGATGGCGGACTTCGCCGATGCAACTGTGAGCCCTCACCTACCACCGTCTCCTCGGCACCACCTGGCTCCCCCTGGACGCCGCCACCTACAAACAAGGCCGCGTCGCCGGAGAGAACGCCCTCGGCAGCGACCAGAGGTCGGCGTGGCGGGCCAGCGGAGCCGGCTGCCGTCGCTGGTGAGGGTTTCGGCCTCGATCTGGACGCCGTCCGGGCGCGCCGTCGCCGGCGCGGGTGAGGGCGACAGCGCCGCGACCACCAGTGGGTTCGCGACCTTCGGTGTTCTGTCTTTCCACGCGGTCACCCGAGGTCTGCGACCGGCCGCGGCCGTGCCCGTCCTGTATGCCGGCGCGATGGGCGTCGACGCCCGCGACGCGCTCGCCACCGGCTGGGACTACGACCGGACAGGCCCCCGCGTCCTCGCCGTGCTGCCGCTTGCCCGCGGCCACCTCGACCGCGCTGGCTGTAGCCACACGGATGTTGTTGATCGTGATCTCGGTGCGCAGGGCCTGGTTCTCTGTGCGGTGCTGCTTGATCGTGGCGTGTATGAGCTACGCCATCGAGGGCGTCACGCCTGGTGGTAACGGACCGGAAGGTTTCGTACGCCGTACATCTGCAGCCCCGGATGCCAGTGCAGTTCGCTCTCCGGAACGGCCAGGCGGAGGTCGGGCAGCAGCGGCAGTAGCTCGCGCAGCGCGACCTCCGCCTCCAACTGCGCCAGCTGCGCTCCGATGCAGAAATGGACGCCGAGGCCGAACCCGAGATGACCGCCGGCGTCCCGGGACGGCAGGAACTCGTCGGGCTGGTCGAACCTGGCCGGGTCGCGGTTGGCCGCGAGCAACGAGACCAGCACCGCGTCGCCGCGACGGATCACGACGTCGCCCATCTCGATGTCCTCGGCGGCGAAGCGGACGAGCGAGGTCAGGGCCGGACTGTCGAAGCGGATGATCTCCTTGATGGTGGACGGGATCAGCGACGGGTCCTCCTGTAGCGCCCGTACCTGCTCAGGCCTGCGCAACAGGCAGAACAACACGTTGCCGATCAGCCGGACGGCCGGCTCATGTCCGGTGATCAGCAGCGACGACGCCATCGAGATCAGCTCGTGACCGTCGAGCCTGTCCTCGCCGGTGTCCCTGATCAGGGCGCTCAACAGGTCGTCCTGCGGATCCTCCCGCCTGCGGGCGATGAGCCTGGCGAAGTACTTGGTGATCGCGATGAACAGTTCGTTGTGCGCCTGTCCCGGCACGGTGACCGTGAAGAACGTGTCCGCCCACGTCTGGAAGATCTCCCGGTCCTCGGCCGGTATGCCGAGCAGGTCGCAGATCGTGGCGGTGGTCAGGCCGCCGGCGAAATCGGTGATCAGATCGAAGGTGTCATGCTCCACCATGCGCTCGCGGAGGTCCCGGGCCACCTTCTCGATCCCCGGCCGCAACGACTCGACCCGGCGCTGTGTGAACGGGCGGGCGACCAGCCTGCGCAGCCTGGTGTGGTCCGGCGGGTCGTTGCTCGCCAGATCCCGCGACCAGAGCTGGGACTTCCCCTCACCGGGCTGCCATCCCGCGGGCAGGCCGGCCGTCGTCGGATCCTTCACCAGGCGGCGGTCGGTGAGCGCGGCGGATCCCTCCGCGTACCGGGTGATCAGCCAGATCGGGGACGAGCCGGGGGGCTCGCACCGATGCACCGGTCCGCTGTCCCGCAGTTCGCCGAGCAGGGTGAACGGATCCGCCGCGAAATCCGGGGTCCTGAGCCGGCTGTGCAGGGGAGCATCGGCCGGGCACCGTTTCTCCTCGACGCCGCTGGCCGCCGAAAGATCACTCACCGGAATTCCTCCCGTTAGTTCTGCAGGCTCTGCTGACGGGTTGACATGAGCATCTCGACCACCAGGTTCACGGTCGGGTACTTCCATAGCGTGTCGACCTCGAGCACGACGCCGAACTCGTCCTCGACGTCGACGGCGATGGCGACCGCGCTCACCGAATCCAGGCCGTACTGAGACAACGGCGTGTCGCAGTCGATTTCCGCGTCGTCCTTCTTCGCGTACTTGGCGGCTCGGGTCACCAGCCACTGACGCAGCTGTTCCTCGTCGATCTGCTGCAAACCGTGCTGCTCGTGCTTGGTGCTCATCTGTTGTCTCCCGTATTCGATATCAGCGGGTGTGCTGGTAGATCGGCTGCAGGGCGCCCGCGAGGTAACGTTCGCGCATTTCGACGCGTTTCACCTTTCCGCTGGTGGTTCGCTGCACTTGGCCCTGACGGAGGAACAGCACCGCGGCGACCTGGGCACCGAACTCGCGGGCCACCAGGTGCACGACTCCCTGCGCCAGTTCTGGCAGGCGTTCGGTCGATGCCGCCCTGACCTCGTGGGTGATGACGACCTGGTCCGGTTCGTCCTCGGCTCCCGGCAGGCGGAAGGCCGCGGCGATACCCGACAGTTCCGGGAACTCCGCGCGCAGCGCGGACTCGATGTCCTGCGGGTAGATCTTCAGCCCGCGTACGACGATGACTTCTTTGATCCGCCCGGTGACGTACAGCTCGCCGTCGTGGCGGAACCCGAGATCACCGGTCCGGAGATACGGTCCGTCACCCCGGGCCGTGGTCGCATGGAACATCTGCCGGGTTTGGTCGGCCCGTCCCCAGTACCCCTTGGCGACGCTGCGCCCGCGCAGCCAGATCTCGCCGACCTGGTCCTCCGGGAGGGGGGTGAGCGTGTCCGGATCGATGAGCTCGAGGTTGATCTCGTGGGGAGACCCGCAGCTGACGATCTGCTTCGTGACCTCCGCCGATTCCGCGGCTTCGAAGGCCCCGCCGTCGAGCGTGTTCCGGTCCGCGTCGAGCACCCGGAGCGCGGGCGCCCGCCGGCTGGCCACGATCAGCGTGGCCTCGGCCAGGCCGTACGCCGGGCACAGTTCGGCCTGGAAGCCGGCAGCGGAGAACCGGTCGACGAAACGTCGCATGGTCGACAGGTTGAGCCAGTCGGCGCCGTTGGTCACCGTCTTCCAGCTCGACAGGTCGAGCCGGACGACCTCCTCGTCGGTGATCCGCTCGACGCACAGGCCGAAGGCGAAATCCGGCGCGGCCGAGACCGTGGCCCGATACCGGTCGATGGTGCGCAGCCAGGAGTAGGGGCGCCGGACGAAGGTACCGGGATCGAGGAGGAAGGAGGTGCCGCCGAACAGGAGCGGGCTCAGCAGCTGACCGATCAACCCCATGTCGTGGTAGAGCGGAAGCCAGCAGACCAGGCGGATCTCCTCCGGCGGCAGCGCCGTGATCTCGAACAGGATCCGGGAGTTGGTCAGGATGTTGTCGTGGGTGAGCACGACACCCTTCGCGTCGCCGGTGGAACCCGAGGTGTACTGCAGGAAGGCGATGGTGTCGGGTCCGCACTCCGGCACGGAGAACTCGTCCGCCGGAGCCGGTTCCAGAGTGTCGGTGAACACGGGAGCGATACCGGTCAGTTCCTCGGAGGACAGCCACTCCGCCACCACGTCGCGGTCGTTCGAGTGGGCCAGCACCACCGAGGCACCGGCGTCGTTTGCGATGGCGGTCAGCCGCCGCTTCTGTTGCCCCGACCGCACGGGCAACGGCGCCGGAACGGCGATCAGTCCGGCGTAGAGGCAACCGAGGAAAGCCGCGGCGAAGTCCGGTCCGGACGGATAGGCCAACAGGATCCGGTCGCCTGGCCGGCTCAGCTGCCCGAGATGTGCTGCTACGGCGCTCGCCTCGTCGTGGAGGCGCCGGTAGGTCCAGGATTCGGTGGAACTCGGATCGTCGGGGTCGCGGACGAGGGCCACGGCCTCCCGGTCACCGTGTTCCCGAACCCGCTCCTGGAAGACCCGCGCCACGCTGTCGGCCGTGGCCACACCAGTCACACTCGTCTCCTTTCGGGGCCGACTCGGTGATCGGCCGTCGCTGGCGTCAGCACCGGGCGGCGCCGCGCGAACACCGCCGAACGCGACCCCGAGGCTTTCCGGCCCGCGAAGACTCGGGGTTGGCTTGTAGGTGACCCGATCCGACACCAGCTTCGGCTCGACCACCCGGCCGGCGAACGCCGCGAAGGCGGCGGCACCCTCGATGCGCGCGAGTCCGCCGCCGAGGCAGAAATGCGGGCCCGCCGCGAACGCCAGGTGCTGGACGGGCTCCGGCCGGCTGATGTCGAAATCGTCCGGCCTGCTGAACACGACGGGATCGCGGTTGGCCGCGCCGAGGAGGAGCACCAGGAGATCCCCGGCCGCGATCCGTAGTCCGCCGACGCTCAGGTCGGCAGTGGCCACCCTGGTGGTGATCTGCGCAGGCGAGTCGTACCGCAGCACCTCGTCCACCACGGCAGGAGCCAGGTCCGGGTCGTCGGCGAGGCGCTTCAGCTGATCCGGATGGTCCAGCAGCGCCCGGATGCCGTTGCCGATGAGATCGACCGTCGTCTCGTACCCGGCGTTGACCAGCAGCGCGCAGACGCCCAGGACCTCGTTCTCACTCAGTGGGGTTTCCTGCTCCTCGGCGCGCAGCAGATCGGCCAGGACGGGCCCGGGTGGCGTCGGCCGTGGCCCGGAGATCAGCTTCTTGAAGTACATGTGGATGCGCGCACCGACCCGCGCCGCGTTCCTCGTCGCCTCCTGGTCGACGGAACCCAGCGGAAGCGGGTAGAGCCCTCGGGAGAGCGTCCTGGACCAGCCACCGACCAGTTCGTGGTCTGCAGCGGGAACGCCCAACTGGGTGCAGACCGTCGACAACGCCAGTGGCGAGGCCAGGTCGCCGACGACGTCGAAGGGGCCGCCGGCCGGCACCGCGTCGAGGAGGTCGTTCACCGTCGCGCGGATCAGCGGCACCAGCGGTGCCATCGCGCGCGCGGTGAACGACCTGGACACCAGGCGACGGATCCGCGAGTGGTCCGGCGGATCCAGATCGACGAGCTTCCGGCTCGATGGTCGCGCGTCCTCGCGGAAGATCCGGGCCCGGCTCCGGTCGCTGCTCGTCCTCGGATCGCGCAGGATCGCCGTGCAATGGTCGTGTTTCGCGACCACGACGACGCCGTCCGAAGCCAGGTACGGCGAAGCCTGCCGCAGGCGGGCGAGGAACGGGTAAGGCTGCTGCTCGCGCAGGACCTCCGGTAACCGGGTGAAGAGCACGCTGATGTCGCTGGTCATCGGCCGGCCGTGGCGTGGAAGAGGGTTCCCTCCGACCAGACATACCGGGTCCGCCCCCAGCGGACAGCGGAGGCGACGTCCGGGAAGAACCCGGATCCGTTGAAGTTCGCGCTGGTGTTACACAACACCGGCACCCCGGTCCGTCGCTGGTAGGCGACCAGCAGCTGGTACATCGCGGGGTTGTCCGGACCGACCGTCTGCAGTCGCGCGCTTCCGTCGACGTGGACGACGGCCGGAACCCGGTCCCGCCATTCCGGGTGGACCTGGTGCTCGAACAGCATGTACGGGTCCCGGGTACCTGGCGAGAACACCGAGGGAGCCGCCTCCTCCAGGCAGATCGGCGCCACCGGGCGGTAGTACGCACGTTGTTTCAGATCGTTCAGCTTGTCCCGCATCGCGGTGTCCGTCGCCGGGGCGATGATGCTCCGGTGCCCGAGCGCACGGGGACCGATTTCGGCCCGCCCGGTCAACACCACCACCGGCTCGCCCTCGACGGCGAGCAGTTCGGCCAGCTCGTCGAGCGTGCACGGGTGGGACGCCCAGCCCGCAGGAAGCTCTGCGGTGGGGAGCACCTCCGGTCCAGCGAACACCGACCAGTGCAGATCGCTTCTTCCGGTCCGGTCGATCATTTCTGCGCAGGCCGCGCCGATCGCCGAACCCGCATCGTTGGGAAATGGCGGAACCCAGACATCGGAAAACAGCCCGGAGTTCCGGATCCGGGCGTTCCACTTGATGTTCAGGGCGCAACCGCCGGACAGGCAGAGCCCAGTGCCGCGGAACTCCTCGTGCTCGGTCACGAACTGCCGCAGCGACTCGGCCAGGAGACCTCCGAGGTATTCCTGCAGCGACGCAATCAGAGTGGCGTCGGAGAGCTTTCTCGGCGCCAGCTCGCGCAGTACGGTGCGGCTCCACAGATAGATGCGCACCACGTCGGTCGGCTCGTGCCTGCCCGAGACGGCGGACATGACGGACATGGCCTCGTCGTCCGGAGCTCCCAGCGCCGCGTAGGCCATCGCCTTCCCGGACACCGGCAGGACCACGGTCTCCAGCTTCCGGGCATCCGTGTCGAGGACGGTCTCACCGGTGCGGAACGGCTCGAGGTGGGTGGCGAAGATGGGGTAGAGGCCGCCCAGGACGTCCAGCAACCAGCGCAGCGGTCGCAGGGACCGGCGGGCCGGGTCGTAGTGGTACAGGCAGGGCGCCATTCCGCCGTCCCACACCACGATGAGTGCGGGTTCACCACGGCCGGCGAACGGGCTGCTGCAGTAGCTCGCCAGCGCGTGATCGGTCGCGTGGGAGAAGCTCCGGAACTTCACCAGCTTTTCGCCGAACAGCTCGGCGGCTTCGAACGGCCGGCTGAGCGGATCGGTGGCGGTGCCGGGTTGATCGCGGTAGGCGGCGACCGGTACGGGGCGTTCTCTTCCCGCGTCGTCGACCACGTGCAGCTGGTGCGTGTCCTCTCCCCTGGTGCGCCCCCAGCCGTCCACCGCGATCGAGGTCAACTCGTCCGGACGTAACCCCTGCCCGTCGAGCACGGCGACGAGATCAGTCCACGTGTTCAAAGTCGAGTAACGGGGCCGGTTCTCCAGCTTCTCAGCCTCGACCGAGAAGATCAACTCATTCTTCTTGATCGCGGCCATGCAACCGTCGTGAGTGAGCTTTATCCCACAGAAGATATCATTCATAGCGGAGGGTCATCCCTTTGTGGAGAGAATTGCCCGAGCTAGCCATTCTTTCGTTGATCTTAATCGGCAAGTAGGAATTGTCAAGACCTGCACATCGTGATCGCTATCCGGCCTGGTTAACGGTTTCGGTGGTTAAGCGTTCGAAGAGCTTGCCGTTTGGTGAACGCGGCGCCGGAGTGGACGAGGATGACGAGGTGGGAGGGCATTGACGGCACGCCAGCTGGCCTGGGTGGACTCGATCAGATTGCTAGCGGTCAGCACCAGGGCGTACCGAAAAATCGTCTGCGCTGGTCAGGTGGGGTTTTTCGGGCCGAGGACGATATTGGGTTCGACGTTGGCCGCAGCGCTGTCCTCCTGCGCCCGCCGTCCGCCTTGGACGATAAACCCTTTCGATCGGGAGATTGGATGGTGTCGGACTTTACCGGCGACCCTCCCCGAGGCGGGCGTGAGCGTGTCCGCGACCGTTCCAGCGGGCCGGATAGGGATCCCTTTTCTCTGTGATTTCCATCATGTCATCGTGGCGTCGCAGCAGAATCGGGCTGGTATCGCCGCGGTGGACGGCGACGTCGATCAGCCAGTCGGTGACGGCCGGGTCGGGCTCCCCTGGCTGGTCGCCGAACATGAGGTGGGCGATGGTGACACTGTGGGGTGCCAGAACTCGGCCACCGGTCGTGACCTGGGGTTTTAGGCGGCTCGTTCGTATTCGTTGATCAAGCCGCCGAGGACAGGCTGGCGCTTGATCCGTTCCTTGGTCAGGTCGGCGACGGGGTGGTCGGGCCGTGGTGGTTGTAGGCCACAACCGCGGTGGGGTCGCCGTCCGTTGTAGTGGGTCGCGTACTCGGCCAGGATGGTACGCAGGTGCCGCTCGCCGAAGATCAGCATCCGGTCGGTGACCTCGGTTCGGACGGTGCGGACGAACCGTTCGGCGTAGGCGTTCGCGCGCGGAGTCCGGGGTGGGATCTTGACCGTGGTGATGCCGGCGTCAGCGAGGATCGCGTCGAAGGACGCGGTGAACTGTCCGGCCCGGTCGCGGACCAGGAACTGGAAGTCGGTCGCCCGGTCGCCGAGGTCCATGAGGAGGTTCCGGGCTTGTTGGGTGGTCCATGGTCCGTCGGGGTGGGCGGTGACTCCGAGGATGTGGACGGTGCGGGAGGCGACTTCCAGGACGAAGGAGCAGTACAGGCGCCGCAGGGTCACGGCGCAGTCCACGTGGAAGAAGTCGACGGCCAGCATGGTCGAGGCCTGCGTGCGCAGGAACTGCCGCCACGTCGTGTCGGTCTGCCGTTTCGGAGCCGGGGGCAGCCCCAAGGACTTCAGGACCCGGCGGATCGTGGACGCGCTCACCCGGTGGCCGAGTTTGAGGAGCTCGCCCTGGATTCGCTGGTAGCCCCATGTCGTGTTCTCGGTCGCGAGCCGCTTGATCAGCGTGGCGATCTTCGGGCTGATCGGTGGTCGTCCGGTCCGGTGCGGGTGGTCCATTTCCGTGTGACCAGGCGGCGGTGCCACCGTAGGGCGGTGCCGGGCGTGGCCAGCCGGTGCGCTCGCAGTGCCCTGGGTAGGAGTCGGATCAGCGCGGCGAGGACCGCCCGGTCCGCCCAGTCCCACCGGGGCTTCGGCTGGGTACGGCGCAGCACCGCGACCTCGTGCCGCAACACCAGCAGCTCGATGTCCTTCGACGCCGACGAACGGCCGAAGAGGACCAGCCAGCCACACACCCGCACGAAGATCAGATAGAGCAGGCGGATGGACATAGCTGACCATCATGCCGGCAGTCCGCTCCGCCGCATCAGCCCAGCTCACGGGCCCAGGCCGACTTCTGGCACCCCACAGCGACCGTCCGAGCAGAGCAGCGGTCAGCCGGACCTTGCGTCGGCGCCGGAGGCGTCGCCGTTCTTCCCGCCCGGGGTCGTCCACGACGTTCTGCCCGTTTTGTCCCTGCGTGCCGCCCCTTTTGCCGGGTCTTCTCCTCCTCGGTGGCGGCCTTCTCCAGGGCGGCGATCACGTCTTCGGCCAGGTGCATCCCGGCAGCGTCGTGGTGCGCCCGGGCGGTGGTGGAGTCCACACTGACCAGGGACAGATCCACCTCACCCCGCTTCGCGGCCTCGGCGACCATACCCTCCAGCAGGGCTTCGAAGACACCGGCGTCCCGCCACTGCCGGAACCGGTTGTGGACCGTCGGCCAGGCACCGAACTCCGCCGGCATCTCCCGCCACTGCCCACCCGTCCGAAACCGCCACACCACCCCTCGAACTGCGCCCGCAGCCGCTGCGGATACGGCCCGAACCTGCCAATCGGCAGGTAGGGCTCGATAAACGCCCACTCCTCGTCCGTTAACTGCACCCGTGTCATACACGACGACCTACCGGACCAGCCCCCGCCACCAGGACGAATCCCGCAGACAGATCACAACCAGATACGCGCCCTAGCGGTGCCGTCCCGATTCCACGCTACAGCTCACCCAGCTGACGAAATTCAGTAGATATACTAGCCAGGCTGTCGTGTGTAGATTGAATATCTACGAGAACGAAGGTTTGCGTGGCAGCCGATCTGGGATCGGCCCAGTCGGATTGGCGCATCGCCAGCCTCTTTATTGTCCGTGGAGAAAAAGATGTTTCTTGGTAGATTATCGGTGAGGTTATGGGGAGGAGCGGCGGCCGCGGTGCTCGCGGTTGCCGTGACCGGCTGTTCCGCGGGGGGCGGTGGTGGCACGGCGGCGGCCACCGCCTGCGACAGCCCTGGCGTCACCGCCGACCAGGTGAAGCTCGGCCTCGTGGTCACCGACTCGGGTACCGGCAGCGCCGCGTTCGACTCGGCCCGCTCCGGTGTTGACGCCAGGATCGGGTTGGCCAACCAGGAAGGCGGCATACACGGCCGCCGGATCGTCTACCAGTGGCGTGACGACGCGAACTCCCCATCGCAGAGCGCCAACGTCACCGCGAATCTTGTCCAGCAGGACTCGGTCTTCGGCCTGGTGACGGCCACCTCCGCGCTCGGGGACTCGTTGAATAGCCTTGCCGCGCAGAACATCCCCGTTATCGGCTTCGCCCAGCCGGACTGGGGGAAATACCAGAACTTCTTCACCTATCTGTACGCGGCGTCACCCGAGACCATCGGCCGCTACATCCTGGCCAGCGGGGGGACGAAGGTCGCCTTCCTGACCACGGGGGCGTCGGCGTTCACGCTGCAGGTCATGGCGCGATACCAGGCCGCCTTCCAGGCGATCGGTCTCGGTACGACCGACGCGATCTCCTACACGAGCAGCACCGACAGCCCGGCCCGGGTGGTCCAGCAGATCTCGGCCGTCGGCGCCGACTCCATGATCGGTTTCACGACCTCGTCGGACTTCGCCGCGATCGCGCAGGCCGCCCGGGCGGCACGCCTGGACCTCTCCAGCAGCGTCGCGCTCACCGGGTACGACCACAGCCTGCTGGCCACGCTGGGCCCGGCGCTCGCCGGCGTCTCGTTCCCCGTCTACTTCCGGCCCTTCGAGGCCGGGGGGCCGGCCATCGACCGCTACCGCGCGGCGATGACCCGCTTCGCGCCGGAGACGTTCGTGCCCGAACAGCAGTTCGCCATGCACGCCTACATCTACACCGACATGTTCCTTCGCGGACTCGAACTGGCCGGTCCCTGCCCCACCCGCGAGGGATTCATCAGCGCACTACGGAAGGTCTCCGACTACGACGCGGGCGGCCTGATCGCGCCGATAGACCTCGGTAACAACGCCAGCCAACCGCTCAACTGCTACGCCTTCGTCAAGATCAATCCAGCCGGAGACGCGTTCCAGGTCGTCCACGAACGCCTCTGCGCCAACGGCACGGGCACCTGAAACCTGTCGTTCAGCCTCGCCGCCCCCAGCCGGACGGTATTCGTTGATCAGCCCGCCGAGGATGCGTGTGCGACGGACGGTGGACCCCGGGGTTGGGGCGACTGCGGGTGGCGGGTCGGGTGGGTGCTGGCGGAGGGAGCGGTGGGGCCGGTGGGTGTTGAAATGCTTCGCGTAGCTGTCGAGGACTGACGTCAGGTGCCGTTCGGGGATGATCAGCAGTCTGTCGGTGCATTCGCGGTGGGCGGTGCCGATCCGGCGTTCCGCGATCGTGTTCGCCTGCGGGGCTTGTGGGGGTGTGCGTACCACGTCGATGCCGGCCTCGGTGAAGACGGCGTCGACGGAAGCCGTGAACTTGGTGTCGCGGTCATGGAGGAGGAACCGGAACCGGTGGCCACGCTCGTCGAGGTCCATCAGCAGGTTTCGTGCCTGCTGGGTTACCCAGGCTGCGGTCGGGTGCTTCGTGGTCCCGAGAACATGGACGTGGCGGGTGGCGTGGTCGACGACGAAGAACACGTAGATCCGTTGGAGGAACACGGTGTCCACGGTGAAGAAATCGCAGGCCAGCAGGCTGGAGGCCTGGGCGGACAGGAACGTGCGCCAGGAGGTGTCGGCCCGGCGGGGTGCGGGGTCGATGCCGTCGTGGTGCGGGATCCGTCAGACGGTGGCGACCCCGACCGGGTAGCCCAGCCCGGCGAGTTCTCCCTGGATCCTGCGGTGGCCCCAGGTCGGGTTCTCCTGGGCGAGGCGTAGGACCAGGTCGCGGATCTCCCGGCGGACCGGCGGCCGTCCGGGCGACTTTCGCGGGTAGGTCCATTTTCGTGCGAGGAGGTCACGGTGCCAGCGCAGCACAGTGGCCGGGGTGACGAAGAACGAACCCCAGCAAGCCCGGGGTAACAGCCGGGACAGGGCTGCGAGGATCATCCGATCCGCCGGTTCCAGCATCGGGCGGTTCACCTGCCGTCGTAACACTGCCACCTGGTGTCGCAGGACGAGGAGCTCGACGTCCTTTGCGGTGTCCCCACGCATCCTGAGCAGCATCAGTCCGAGAGCGTTGCGTGTCAGGGCGTAGAGCAGCGACCACACCATGACCACCCAGCCTGCCCGACACAGGCCCCGCCCCGCGGGTAAACATGCAGGTCACCGCCCAAATCGGGGTTCTGGAGCCCCACAGGGTCCATTTCCGTGTGATCAGGCGGCGGTGCCACCGCAGGACGGTGCCGGGCGTGACCGCCGGTGCGTTCGCAGCGCCCTGGGCAGGAGTCGGATCAGGGCGGCGAGGACCGCCCGGTCCGCCCAGTCCCATCGGGGCTTGGGCTGGGTACGGCGCAGCACCGCGACCTCATGCCGCAACACCAGCAGCTCGATGTTCTTCGACGCCGACGAGCGGCCGAGGAGAACCAGCCAGCTACAGACCCGAACGAAGATCAGGTACAGCAGGCGTACGGACATAGTTGACCATCATGCGGCCGGCCCCGCGCCGGCGCATCGCCCCAGGTCACAGGCTCAGGCCGA
This sequence comes from Frankia sp. Hr75.2, assembly GCF_949319125.1. Lineage (NCBI taxonomy): Bacteria > Bacillati > Actinomycetota > Actinomycetes > Frankiales > Frankiaceae > Frankia > Frankia sp. Hr75.2. The sequence continues at coordinate 16,998 of NZ_CASGGV010000010.1, forward strand.
CTTCTGGCACCCCACAGGATCGGCGAGTGAGCCAAAATCCCTGCTCAGGGCTCACGGACGAGTTTCGGGCAACCCACACCGTCCAGCCTGCCCGACGCGGGCCCCGTCTGGCAGGCAAACATGCAGGTCACCGCCCAAATCGGGATTCTGGAGCCCCACAGGCTTGGTCAACGAATACGAACGAGCCGCCTAAAAGACCAGGTCAACGCCGGTGGCCGAGTTCTGGCCCCCCACGCGTTCCCCGCACCGGCCGCTCGCAGTCAATTCTCTGTGCCAGGAATCCCAACTCACAACATAGAAGCGCCGGTAGCTCATCTCCGCGCCATCCGCGATAAGTGTCCATACAGCTAACGGATGTCAAAATTTGCCGGACTAGTGAGCAAATAGTATGTATAGTACCTTTTGTCGGATGGCTCGTTGCTTCAAGATGAACAAGGAGCGACGCCAAGATCTACTCCAGCCAGGAAGGAAACGATGAAGAAACTACTCAAAACAGCTGTGGTGGTCATCGTCGTTGCGGCGGCGAGCTTTGCTCTCGCGCAGCCGGCGTCAGCCAACTCGTTCGGACCGGTCGCGGTCGGCGACGGCACTGTCAGCTACAACGACGGGGAAGACCAGTTCTGCGCACAGGCGTACAACACCGAGGGTTCACGTTGGGTGGAGGTAACGCTGGTTCCGCTCAGCCGATCCGGCCCGAGCCCTACCTGGAGGGACTACAACAACTCCTATGACCACCCAGGTAGCACGTGCCGGAGCCTGGCTACTGCCTACGAGGACACCTACTATCGCGCCGACATCAAGACCTACTGGGGCGAGAGGGGTACTGTAGTAAATCGCGCTTCCCGCTACTTCTACAGCTGATCGCGCATCTTGATCGTGTCAACTCCCGGCGCACCTGGCTGTCCGCTCGGCGGCTCTGACCCACATTCGGTGGTAGCGGTGTGTAGCCGAGATCTCAGTGGCTTCACAGTGGTGAATCCAGCCCAATCCAGACAGGACGCCTCTCCTGGATCAGGCGCGGACCAGATGGCCCCGTCCTCGCCGGGGCCGCCGGCAAGGCAGCCAAAGTTCCTTCAATGGACAATCCGGCTATCTGGGCGGCCGCGGTCGGAGCTAACCCTAGACGAGGCTCACGACAACCCACCTACACCCGGGGCGCGCATTGTGCCTACCAGCGGTTACACCGCTAGCCGGCCAGGTCCTCCCGGGAGTGAGCGAGTAGGAGGGTGACGTCGTCGTCGTAGCCGTCGCTGCGGTCGAGGAGTGCCACCAGGCGGTCCGCGGTGGTGGTCAGGTCGGCCGCTTCGGTGAGGATGCGGAGCAGGCGTCGGCTGCCTTCGGTGATGTCGACGGTGGGGGATTCGACGAGGCCGTCGGTGTAGAGGGCGAGGGTGGATCCGGCGGGGAACCGGTGGCGGGTTTCGGTGAACGTCTGCTCCGCGACGCCGAGGATGATCCCGTGGGTGTCGTCGAGGAGTTCGACGCTGCCGTCAGGGTGGCGCAGGGCGGGGGGTAGGTGGCCGCCGTTGACCATGGTGAGGGTGTGGGTGGCCGGGTCCCAGATCACGTAGGCGACGGTGGCGAGGGTGTCGATGCTGCGGGTGACGGCGTCAAGCTCGGTCAGCACGTCGGCGGGGGGCAGATCGAGGCGGGCGAGGGTACGGGCGGCGGTGCGCAGCTGCCCCATGGCCGCGGCGGCGTGCAGGCCGCGGCCCATGACGTCGCCGATGACCAACGCGACCCGTCCGGCCCGCAGTGGGATGACGTCGAACCAGTCGCCGCCGGCCTCGGTGCCGCTGGTGCCGGGCTGGTAGCGCCACGCCAGGTCGAGGTCTGGCACGGCTGGGATGTCGCTGGGCAGCAGGGCTCGCTGCAGCGTCAACGCGGCGCTCCGCTGGTAGTCGAACGTGCGCGCGTTCGTGATCGCGGTCGCGATCCGGCTGCCCAGTTCCGTGGCTGTCTGCACATCCCGCTTGCCGTAGGGTCGCGCCGCGGTGACAGCGAACCCCACACATCCGAGGCAGTTCGCGCCGACCAGCAGCGGTACGACGATCGCGGATCGAATCTGAAAATACCGGAACAATGCGGCCAGGCTCTGCGCATCAGAGCTGAGTAGGCGGTCGTCCAGTTGGACGCGGATCGGTTGGCGGGTAACAAATGCCCGCCCCGTCTGGCGTCCGGTCACGTTGACCATTGTTCCTGATGGTGGAGGGTGCAGGCCGGGGGGCGGTCGGGGCAGGTCTGGGGAGTGCGCCCACACGACTCGGCGAAGCATCAGCGGGTCAGGCTCGGCCCCCGCCGGGCAGGGCTCGTCGGCCAGGAACAGCTCGCAGATGTCGGCGAACTCCGGGATAACCAGCGTGACCATCTCCCGCAGCGTCGCGGACAGGTCCAGCGACGCGCCGAGCAGCCCGCTGGCCCGGCTCAGTAGCCGCAACCGCCGCTCCACCAGGTCACGTTCGGCTTGCGTGCGGCGCTCATCGGTCACGTCCATCGCCGCTATACCGACCGCGCCCGTGGCCCCGGTCGAGTCGTACAGAGGGAAGTGAGAGCTCAGCCAGACCCGCCGGTTCGACGGGTCCACGGGCGTCGCGCCGGTGGTCTCCATATCGATGATCGTCTCGCCGGTAGCGAGCACGCGGCGGACCGGTTCCCACAGGGCAGGGTCTACCTCCCCGTGCAGGTCCGGGCCACACTTACCGATCACCTCGTCGGCGGACAGACCGGCGGCCTTACTCCAGGCTTGGTTCACCGCCCGATAACGCAGGTCGCGATCGAGGACCGCCAATATGATCGGGACCGCGTCGAACAGCTGCGAACAGAGCACCACATCCTCCCAGCGGGCGGATGTCGGCAGGTCCGGCCAGCCCAGCCGAGGCGCACGAAGCTCGCCCCGCTCCTGACTACCAGACCCGGACTGCGGCATCGGGATCATCTCGGGACCGGTCCTGCCGTGACCGTGAGCCGCCGGCCGTCGCCGCAGGCTCGGGCGGGTAGTGACACGTATCCGAGTGTGGGACAGGCCAACCTCCGGCGCGAACGGGAGCACCAGCACCACACCGGCACGTGTCGGTCACGCTCAAAGATCGGTCCCGGACCGGCATTGAAGGCTGCTGATCACAGCCTGGGTGTTACCGGTGGCTGAGGTGGGGCCCGTTCTTCGGACAGTGATCCCCATGAGGGATAATTGATCCGTGAACGGGGGAGATCAATGAGTCAGTCACGCAGGCGGTTCACGCCCGAACCAGCAGCGTTCGGCATCAAGATCGCACCCCCACCGTGTGGTAGATCTTGAAAGAGCACAGTATCGAGCTGATGTGCCTCGTTGAATCCGGACAGTCGC
>NZ_CASGGV010000011.1:0-133403 GCF_949319125.1 Frankia sp. Hr75.2
GGCGGGGGGGGGGGGGGGGGCCGCCCCCCCCCCCGACCGCGGACCTGCTGCGCGCCGGGGGCACTCCGGCCGCGTCGACCCGGCGCTGGCGGGTCGAGCCCGGCGGGCCGCGGCCGCTGGACCGCGTGATCGAGCCCGACCTCAACAGCGCCGCCCCCTTCGTCGCCGCCGCGGCGGTGACCGGCGGCGAGATGACGATCACCGGCTGGCCGGCGTCCACCGAGCAGCCCGGCCGGATGCTGCCGGACCTGCTGGTGGCCATGGGCTGCCGGGCGGAGCTGGTGCCGGAGGGCCTGCGCGTCACCGGCGGCGGGCGGATCACCGGTATCGACGTCGACCTCTCCGACTTCGGCGAGGCGGCGCCGGTGCTGACCGGGCTGGCCGTGCTGGCGGACTCGCCGTCCCGGCTGCGGGGCATCGCCCACCTGCGCCTGCAGGAGACCGACCGGCTCGCCGCGCTGGCGAGCGAGCTCGGCCGGCTCGGCGCCCGTGTCACCGTCACCGACGACGGCCTGTCGATCGCCCCGGTGCCGCTGCGCGGCGCCCGGCTCGACCCGCACGCGGACCACCGGCTGGCGATGACCTACGCCGTGGTCGGCCTGGCGGTGCCCGGGGTCACCGTCGACGACATCGCCACGACCGGCAAGACAGTCCCCGACTTCGCGCGGATGTGGACGACGATGCTGGCCGGCTGACCGTGGCACGCGAGATGGACGAGGACGACGTCCGTACCCGACCCGGCCGGGGCTCCCGGCCGCGGACGCGGATCCGGCCCGAGCACGCGGACGCGGCCCGCGCGGTGGTCGTCGCGGTCGACCGCGGCCGCTACACCTGCCGCCCGGAGATTGGCCCGGGCGGCCGCCCGGGCACGGCCCGGCGTGACACCCCCGCCGGCCGGCGGGAGGGCCCGGCCGGCCTGGTGGCGGCGGTGCGCGGCGGTTCCATGCGGCGGACGTCCGTCGTGGTCGGCGACCGGGTCGAACTGGTCGGGGATCTCTCGGGCAGCGCCGGCTCGCTGGCGCGCATCGTGCGCCGCGACGAGCGGACGAGCCTGCTGCGGCGCACCGCCGACGACTCCGACCCGGTGGAGCGGCCGATCGTCGCCAACGCCGACCTGCTTGTCATCGTCTGTGCGCTGACCGATCCGCCGCCGCGCACCGGGCTGATCGACCGGTGCCTGGTGGCCGCCTACGACGGCGGGCTGACCCCGGTCCTGTGCCTGACCAAGGCGGACCTCGCCGACCCGGCCCCCGTGCGGGCGTCCTACGAGCCGCTCGGGCTGCCGGTGGTCGCCACCCGGCCGGACGGCGACCTCGACCCGCTCCAGACGCTGCTGCGCGACACGACCAGCGTGTTCTTCGGGCACAGCGGGGTCGGCAAGTCGACGCTGGTCAACCGCCTTGTCCCGGACGCCGACCGGGCCATCGGAGTGGTCAACGCGGTGACCGGCCGTGGCCGGCACACCTCCTCTGCGGCCGTCGCGCTCGCCCTGCCGGACGGCGGGACCGTCGTCGACACCCCGGGGATCCGCTCGTTCGGGCTGGGCGCCGTCCAGCTCGAGCGGGTCCTGACGGCCTTCGACGACCTCGCGGCCGCGACCGCCGACTGCGAGCCCGGCTGCGACCACCTGACCGCGCCGGACTGCGGGCTCGACGAGGCCGTCCGGCAGGGGCGGGCCGACCCCGCGCGGGTGGCGAGCCTGCGCCGTCTGCTCGCGGCCCGCGCGACACCCGTCTGACCGGACGGCGCCGGTCGCACGCGGTCGCACAACCGTCTGCGTCGCAGCACAGCGTGCGGCCCCACAGGGCTCCGGCCAGCCATGTGATCGACAAAGGCTGCCCGGCGGATGCCGATCATGGCTGTGCCGCACCTAGTCTCGGTCTGTGACCGATCAAGGAACGGTGCCGCGGGCGGGTGAGTTCGCCCGCGTGGCCCGGCGCCGACGCCGGCAGCCGGTGGAGGCCGAGCGCGAGATCCTCCAGGCCGCGATCGAGATGATCGGCTCGGACGAGCCCGGCCCGATGACCGTCGCGGCGCTGATGAGCCGCACCGGGCTCGGCCGCTCCGCCTTCTACGCGTACTTCCGGGACGTCCCCGACCTGCTGCGGCGGCTGCTGCGTGAGATCGAGGGCGAGCTGTCGGCGGCGTCCGCCGGCTGGTTCGACGGCAACGGCGACCCGGTCGAGGACTGCGTCCGCTCCGCCCGGACCATCGTCGGCGTGCACCTGCGCCACGGGTTCGTCCTGCGGGTCATCGCGCAGGCCGCGGCCACCGATCCGGAGCTGGCCGCCGGGTACCGGAGGGCGGCGGTCGAGGGATTTGTCACAGCGGTGACCGAGCGGCTCGGCCGGGAGCAGGCCCGCGGCCGGGTGCGCCCCGACCACCACCCGCAGAGCGCGCGGGCGTTGATGGCGATGACCGATGCTTACCTGCGCGAAACACTGGGCCACCACCCCCGGGCGGATCCCGCCGAGGTCATCCGTACCCTCACCGTGGTCTGGTCGCAGGCGCTCTACGGGCGGGCACCGGCAGAGCCTGCCGAAGCCGCCACGCCGGGCGGGCGGATCCGGGCCGACGTCCGGTGACCACCGCGCCCGTTCCCTCGACGCCGGAACTCGTAGTCTTCCCTCGTGACTCCGCCAAACCCGAGCCCCGTCAGCGCCAACCCGGTCGAGGCGGTCGACCCTGCCGGCTGGCTCGCCGACGACCTCGCACTCGCTCTGAGCCTCGCCGACGCCGCCGACCGGATCACCCTCTCCCGCTTCCAGGCGGTGGACCTCCACGTCGAGTCGAAGCCCGACAACACTCCGGTCTCGGACGCGGACACCGCCGTCGAGTCCATGATCAGGGAACGGCTCGCCACCGCGCGCCCCGGTGACGGAGTTCTCGGCGAGGAGGAGGGCCTCGTCGGCGAGAACACCCGCCGGCGCTGGATCCTCGACCCGGTCGACGGCACCAAGAACTTCGTGCGCGGCGTTCCCGTCTGGGGCACCCTGCTCGGCCTCGAGGTGGACGGCGAGATGGTCGTCGGCGTGGCGAGCGCCCCGGCCATGAGCCGCCGCTGGTGGGCCGCCCGCGGCACCGGGGCGTTCACCCGGGACGCCACCGGCGACACCCGTTCACTGCAGGTCTCCTCCGTCGCCCGGCTGTCGGACGCCTTCCTCTCGTTCGCCTCGCTGGAGGGATGGCGCACCGCCGACCGGCTGCCCCAGTTCCTGAGCCTGGCCGAGCAGATCTGGCGCAGCCGCGCCTACGGCGACTTCTGGTCGCACATGATGGTCGCCGAGGGCGCCGTCGACCTCGCCTGCGAGCCGGAGGTCTCACTGTGGGACCTCGCCGCCCTGCAGGTCATCGTCGAGGAGGCCGGCGGCCGGTTCACCGACCTGCGTGGGCGGCGCGGGCCCGGCTGGGGCACGATCCTCACGACCAACGGGCACCTGCACGACGTCGCCCTGAGCCACTTCCGGGACTGACCCGAGCGGGCACCCGTCCCACGATGATCGGTTTCGCGCACCGCGGCGCGCCGGCCCCGTTCCAGCGGGAGAACCGGCTGCCCGCCTTCCGCCGCGCGCTGGCGGCCGGCGCCAACGGCCTGGAGTCGGACGTCTGGCTCACCGCGGACGGAATCCCCGTCCTGCGGCATGACGGCACGCTGGGCCCACCCGGCCGCCGGCGGCGGCTGGGTGAGCTGCGCGGCGCCGATCTGCCCGGGTGGCTGCCGACACTGGCGGCCTTCTACGACGATCTGGGCTGGGGTTTCGATCTCAGCCTCGATCTGAAGGGCCGTCCCGATCACATGTCCGCGGCCGAGGCGGCGGGCGCCGTCCTCGCGGTCACCCGTGCGGCGGGTGGCACCGAGGCCGCCGCACGGCTGTGGCTGTGTGGTTCGTTTCCCGACCTGCACGAGTGGCGGCAGGCCGACGGTGACGTCAGGCTCGTGAACTCCACCACGGTGGCAAACGTGGAACAGAACGGCGGCGGCGCCGCCTACGGGGGCATCCTGTGCGCGGCGGGCGTCGACGCCCTGAACCTGCGCACACGGGAGTGGACACCACCGCGGGCGGCGATGGTCGACGAGCTGCACGCCGCCGGTATCGCGGCGTTCGGATGGGACGCCCAGTCGACGGCGACACTGCGCCGGCTACGCGGTTACCGCCTCGACGCCGTGTACTCGGATCATCTCGGGCGGTTGATCGATGTCACCGTCGGGCACACCCGATCCGCGATCGGCGACGACTGGCCGGCGGCGGGCTCATCGTAAGGACGCGGGATGGTTGGGCCTGATGGGCCGGGGCCGGCCCGATCACCCGGAAGCGCTCACCCGCAATACATCATGACCCCACACGCGCGAGCAATGGGTCACCCGATTGAGGCGGGCCGGGCCGAATGTAGCCGTCTCACTACCAGAACGATTGACCTGACCGGTCGAATTTGACGAGGTACTCGCGATGGATCTCCCACCGCGAAGACCACATGTCAAGGACATCTAGGCGAAGGGACACGGGCGGACAGGCCCGCAGGGACGTATTCATGACACCGACGGCGACCAGTACCACACGCCCCGCACTACAACCGAGACCGCACGGCCCCGGCGCACACGGCCACGGCCGCCGGCCTGGTCCGCGACTTCACGGGCACGGGCATGGGCATGGGCAAACGGTCAGTCTTTGACGGCGACTTTGAGCATCTTCGCGGGAAAGCCGGTGCGTTCCGCGACGTTGTCGATGGAGTAGCCCTGCTCTACCAGGTCACGAGCCTGTTCGAGGGTCCAGCCCCGACCGGGGTCGACCCTGCGGATGATCACCTCACTCGCCTGATGATGTTCCTGCGGCCAGCTCAGTCGCGCGCGGCGTGCCAACGGTCGACCTCCGAAGTTATGGCGGGCATTAGCGTTACGAACCAAGGATAAGCCAGATACGCGCCTTCCCGCTCCATGAACTTCGCGATAGAGACCACGCCAGAGTAATGCGCAACCCGTCGACCGGACACCGTCGGGACCACGGCCCGGCCCCATCATCGATGCTCGCCGGACACCTGACGCTGCGCGCCGGGCCGCGTGGACAACACCGTGGTGAGACAACTGTTGACCCGGCGACTGTGCGGCGCCGAGTTGTCCGATCGACATGTCCACTTAACTTGTCCGACCGGTACTTGTCCGGTCGGTTCTTGTCCGGTAATGTCCAGCGCCCGCCGCGAACGGACGGGTGCGAACGGGTCTCTCGAACCGTACCGCCCGGATCGCGCCGGCCCGGGCGGCGGAGGTCACCTGTGGCGGTATCCCTTCATCCGGCGCCACGGGACCGACCGGCCGCCCGGGGCGCGACCGGCGGCGGATCAGTCGTCCTGTGCGGGTGCCGCCGTGCCGTGGGAACGCAGCAGGGTGCGCCACTGGCGAGCGGAGTGGCTGGCCGGTCTGGTGGTCGCCAGAAAATCCTCGAGAACGGCCCGGAATCGCACCGGGTCCGCGTGGTGGGGGAAATGGCCCGCGTCCGGGAAGATCTCCAGCCGGCTGCCCGGCATCGCCTCGTGGGCGATCCTCGCGTGCTCCACCGGGATCGCCGCGTCGTGCGCCCCCCACACGATCAGCGAGGGCATGCCTGCCGCCAGGTAGCACCGGTCCAGCATCGTGATCGCCTGGCCGTGGCCGTCCACCGCCGAGCGCAGGGTGCGCAGGAAGGCCTGCCGGGCCGTGGGGACGTCCAGCGAGGCGAACACGCGCATCAGGTCGTCCGCGTCCCGCCCGACGTCGGTGTGCAGCAGCCGCAGCGCGCGGGTGGCCGCCCAGCCGACCCGGCGCACGGGCGCTCTGGTCAGCAGCGACAGCGCATGGCCCGAGCCCGGCACCGTCGCCGCCCGCAGCACCGGGTGCAGGTCCGGCCCCACGCCCCCGGTCGACACCAGGACGAGCCGCTCGCACCGCTCGGGGAACTGGTAGGCGAACTGCATCGCCACTCCGCCGCCCAGCGAGTGGCCTACCACCGTCGCCCGCTCGACGCCCAGGACGGTCAGCAGGTCGCGCATCCCGCAGGCGTAGCCGGCGATCGAATAGTCGCCCCGGGGCTTGTCGGAGCGGCCGTGGCCCAGCAGATCCGGCGCGATGACGGTGCGGCCGCGCGCCAGCTCCGGGATGAGGTCCCGCCAGGTTCCCGAATTGTCCCCGATGCCGTGGATCAGCAGCAGGGCCGGACCACGACCGGCCCGGAGATAGGCCCGCCGGTAACCGTGGACCGTCACGAACCGGGTGGACAGCTGCCGCCCCGGCCCACCGGAAGCCCGCGCGGCCGCGGTCCCGGCCGCACCCGCACCCGCAGCCGGAGCCGCGACCTCGGTCTTGTCCCCGGCACCGGCCTTGTGCCCCGCCGCTTGCCCGCCGTCCGTCACCGCCACCGACCCTAGAACTCGATGTTGTGCATCACGTGCTTGATACGGGTGTAGTCCTCCAGCCCGTAGACCGACAGGTCCTTTCCGTAACCGCTCTTCTTGAATCCTCCGTGTGGCATCTCCGCAACGATAGGAATGTGCGTGTTGACCCATACGCACCCGAAGTCGAGGCGGCGCGCCACCCGCATCGCGCGGGAGTGGTCACGCGTCCAGACACTGGAGGCGAGGCCGTACTCGACCCCGTTCGCCCACGCGACCGCCTCGTCCTCGGCCGAGAACTCCTGGACGGTGACGACCGGGCCGAACACCTCCTGCTGGATCAGCTCGTCGTCCTGGCGCAGGCCGGCGATCACGGTGGCCGGGTAGAAGTAGCCGGGCCGGTCCAGCGGCGTCCCGCCCGCGAGCAGGCGGGCGTGCTCGGGGGCACGCTCGACGAACCCGCTGACCCGGCCGAGCTGACCGGCGCTGTTCAGCGGGCCGTAGTCAGCCTCGCCTCCGCCGGCCGCGGCCCCGCCGGTCTGGCCGCCGGCGGCGGGCGGGCCGGTCGTGGTGGCACGGGCGGCCTCGGCGAGCGCGTCGGCGAGCTCGCCCGCGATGCCGGGCCCGGCGAGCACCCGGGTCGCGGCCGTGCAGTCCTGGCCGGCGTTGAAGTACGCCGCCCCGGCGATCTCCGCGGCGACCACGGCCGGGTCGACGTCGTCAAAGACGATCACCGGGGCCTTGCCTCCGAGCTCGAGGTGCACCCGCTTGAGCGAGTCGGCCGCCCCGCGGGCGACCTCCATGCCCGCGCGCACGCTGCCCGTCACCGAAATCATCGCCGGGCCCGGGTGGGCGACGAGGGCACGGCCGGTGTCCCGGTCACCACAGACCACGTTGAGCACACCCGGCGGGAGGATCTCGGCCGCGATCTCGGCGAGCAGCAGCGAGCTGGCGGGCGTGGTCTCCGCGGGCTTGAGCACGACCGTGTTCCCGGCCGCCAACGCCGGGGCGATCTTCCAGACGGCCATCATCAGCGGATAGTTCCAGGGGGTCACCTGGGCACAGACACCGATCGGCTCACGCCGGACGTAGCTGGTGTGGCCCGCCAGGTACTCCCCCGCCGACCGGCCCTCCAGCAGCCGCGCAGCCCCGGCGAAGAACCGGATCTGGTCGGCCGACGGGGCGATCTCCTCGTCAAGGGTGAGCTGGCGCGGCTTGCCGGTGTTCGCGCACTCCACGTCGGCGATCTCGGCCGCCCGTTCCTCGACGGCGTCGGCGAGGCGGAGCAGGGCACGGGAGCGCTCGCTCGGCGTGCTGTCCCGCCAGCCCTCGAACGCCTCACCGGCGGCCCGCACGGCGGCGTCCACGTCGGCCGGCCCGGAGCTCGGCGCGTGCGCGAGGACCTCGCCGGTGGCGGGATTGAGCACCGGCATCGTCCGCCCGTCCAGCGACGGTGCCTGCTTCCCCCCGACGAAATTGCTCAGCGTCCGCTCCATGGGTGTCCGCTCCATGGGTGTCCGTTCCATCGGTGTCCGTTCCATGCGTCCGGCTCCCTCCGGTCGTCCGAGCGCCACCCAACGGACACGATGGTTCCACGAACCTGGTGCCACCGATAGCGCATTCAACTCGCTCTTATGCAACCGAAAACTTCGAGAAAGGACCGTTTCAGCGATGTCTGTAGCCCGCCGTGCGGGGCCGGGAGGGGCCGGGTGCGACCCTGGTACACCGGGCCCGACCGGTCCCGGTTCCGGTGGCACAGTCATCACGACGGAACGATCTGTTCCGGCGGAGCGGGAGGCGACGGGCACCGTGCGCGACACCGACACCGGAGCAGAGGCCGACGAAGCGGTCACACCGACGGCCGTCAGCAAGGCGCCGGCGCGCCGGGCGATGGTCAGCCCGACGGGCTGGTCGCTGTGGACGGACACCCTGGACGGCGCGGCGCGCCGCCCCCGGCCGCGGGCCCGCGGCGCGCTCACCGCCGACGTCTGCGTCGTCGGAGCCGGCTACACGGGCCTGTGGACGGCCTACTACCTGGCCCGCACCCATCCCGCGCTACGGGTGATCGTGGTGGAGAAGGAGACGGCCGGGTTCGGCGCCTCCGGGCGCAACGGGGGCTGGTGCTCGGCGCTGTTCCCCAACACGGCCCTCGCCGGGCAGATGCGGCCCGCCCTGGCGGCGACCGTCGACGAGGTCGGCGCGGTCGCCCGTGAGGAGGGCATCGACTGCGACTTCGTCAAGGCCGGCTACCTGAGCGTGGCGACCACACCGGCACAGGCTGCCCGGCTGCGCCACGAGGCCGGCTCCGCCTGGCTGGACGCCGCCGCGGTGGCGGGCATCGTGCGGGTCGCGGGGGCCGAGGGCGGCGTCCTGGACCCGGACTGCGCCGCGCTCCATCCCGGCCGGCTCGCGCGCGGGCTCGCCGACGCGGTCGAGCGCCGCGGGGTCACGTTGTTCGAGCGCAGCCGCGCACGCCGGATCGTCCCGGGCCGGGTCGTGCTGGAGGGCGGGGTCGTACGGGCGGACGCGATCGTGCGCGCGACGGAGGCCTACACCGCGGCGCTGCCCGGTCTGCGCCGCGAGCTCGTGCCCGTCTACTCGCTGCTGATCGCCACCGAGCCGCTGCCGCCGGCGGTCTGGGACGAGATCGGCTGGGAGCGCCGGGTCACCGTCGGCGACGGCCGCCATATGATCATCTACGCGCAGCGCACGGCGGACGGGCGGATCGTGCTCGGCGGCCGCGGGGCGCCCTACCACTTCGGCTCGCGGGTCCGGCCGTCCTTCGACGTCGTGCCGGCCGTCTTCGACCATCTGCGGCGCACTCTCGGCGCGCTGTTCCCGGCCGCCGCGTCGGCCCGGATCACCCACCGCTGGGGCGGGCCACTGGGAGTTCCCCGCGACTGGACACCCGCCGTCCACCTGGACCGGGAGACCGGGCTGGCCCACGCGGGCGGGTACGTGGGCGACGGGGTCGCGGCGAGCGCCCTCGCCGGCCGGACGCTCGCCGAGCTGATCACCGGGCGCACCTCGGAGCGCACCGGCCTGCCCTGGGTCGGCCACTCCCGGCGGCGCTGGGAGCCCGAGCCGCTGCGGTGGCTGGGCGTGAACGGCGGCGCGCTGCTGGCGTCCGCCGCCGACGCCCGCGAGAACCGCACCGGACGGCCGTCCCGCCTCGGCTCGGCCCTGTCCGCCCTCACCGGCGGCCGCTGACGGCCAGAGACCGCTGACAGTCAGCGGCCGCGACGGCCGGCGGGCGCTCACGGCCGGCGGGCGCAGGACCCGTCAGCCGCGGGCGAGGTCCGCGGCCATCGCGTCGAGGCTCGCCAGGTAGCGGTCGACGTCGGCGTCGGTGTGCTGGACGGACAGCGTCCACTCCTCCTCCCGGCCGGGGGCCATCAGCACCTGCCGGTTGGCGTTGTAGAGCCAGGCCAGCTCCGGCAGGACCGCGTTCTGGTGGGCCATGAAGGACGTGTAGTCCCGGATCGGGGCGTCGGTGAAGTGGACGCATCCCTTCGAGCTGATCCCGACTGCGTAGCCGGCGATGCCGTGGCGGGCCAGGATCGCGGTGCAGCCGTCCACCAGGCGGTCGTTGAGGCGGTCGAGGTGGGCGTAGGCGTCCGGGGTCAGGACCTCGGTCAGGCTGGCCCGCGCCGCCGCCATGACCAGCGGGTTGCCGTTGAAGGTCCCCACCTGTTTCACCCTGTCCTCGGCGACCGCGGCCATCAGCTCCGCGGTGGCGCCGATCGCGCCGGCCGGCAGTCCGCCGCCGAGCGCCTTGGCGAGGGTGACCATGTCGGGCAGCACCCCGAACCGCTCGACGGCGCCGCCGGCCGCGACGCACAGCCCGGTCTTGACCTCGTCGAAGATGAGCACGATGCCGTGCCTGCGTGTGATCTCCCGGACGGCCTCCAGGTAGCCCGGCTCGGGCAGGACGACGCCGAGGTTCATCATCGCCGCCTCCATGATCACGCAGGCGGGCTTGCGCCCCTCGGCCTCGAGCGCGGCGATCCGCCGTTCCATCGCCGCCGCGTCGTTGAACGGCACGGGCACCGTCAGGTCGACCACCGCCTGCGGGATTCCCGCGCCGTAGGCCAGGGAGTTCATGTGGTCCGCCGGCCCGATGTCCCCGTAGGGGGTGCCGATCGAGACCATCACGTAGTCGTGATGGCCGTGGTACGAGCCGAAGATCTTGACGATGGTGTCCCGGCCGGTCACCCCGCGGGCGATGCGGATGGCGTCCATGGTCGCCTCGGAGCCGGAGTTGACGTAGCGCCACTGCGGCAGCCCGAAGCGGCGGGCCAGCTCCTCGCTGACCAGCACCGAATCCTCGGTGGGCATGGCGAAGTGCGAGCCGAGCGCCATCCGCTCGGTCACCGCGCGCACGATCGCGGGGTGGGCGTGGCCCTGAACCATCGAGCCGTACCCGTTGTGGAAGTCGGAGTACTCGTTGCCGTCGACGTCCCAGACCAGCGAGCCGCGGCCGTGCGTGAGGTAGATCGGCCAGGGGTCGCGCAGCTGGTAGGAGGACGGGACCCCGCCGGTCATCGTCCGCAGGGCACGGGTGTGCATGGCCTCGGACGCCGGAGTGCGGGCCTGCAGCGCGCGCTCCTCCCGCTCGAGGAGGTCGGTCACCCGCCCGGCGTGCCCGGTCCGCGGCGGGTCACCGGGACGAGGAGTCGTGGTCGTCGCGTTGGACACCGTCACCGCACCCTTCCTTTGCTCTCGACTATCGAAAGCGTAGCCCCGGGGCGCTGTTTGCGATGGAATCCGTGGAGACGGAGAGGTAGAAATGCCATATCCAGGCCAACGCCCCCGCGCCCATACGATGACGCGCAGCGAGTACTTGCCCCATGATCGGCGTCCATCGGACGAAACATCCAGGAGGATGTCGCGTGCAGTCACGCAGGTCGCCCGGTCAGCGCCAGACTCCGGAACCGCTGCTGGACGACATCAACAAGGCGATCATCGAGCAGCTCCAGCAGGACGGCCGCCGGTCCTACGCGGCGATGGCCACGGCCGTCGGCCTGTCGGAGGCGGCGGTCCGCCAGCGCGTGCAGCGCCTGCTCGACGCCGGGATCATGCAGATCGTCGCGGTGACGGACCCGCTGCGCGTCGGCTTCCGCCGCGAGGCGATGGTCGGCGTGCGGGTCTCCGGGGACACCCGCCAGGTGGCCGAGGCCCTCGCCCAGCTCCCGGAGGTCGACTACGTCGTCCTCACCGCGGGCACGTTCGACATCCTGATCGAGCTCGTGGCCGAGGACGACGAACACCTGCTGTCCCTCATCAACGACCACATCCGTGCGCTTCCGCAGGTCAGGGAGACGGAGACCTTCGTCTACCTGCGACTGGTCAAACAGACCTACACCTGGGGCGCTCGATGACCGAAAACGTCGGCGCCACGACAACCCTTGCCACCGGGCAACCATGAAGAGCCAACAGGAGTCCAACCTTTCGCTAAGACTGGTTGATTCCGGCTCGATCGATGAGGAGACCGTGACTACTCCGACGGCTGAAGTCGCCGGCTTCTCAGGCGGCTTGCGCCGCTTGAAGGGCCAGCCCGACCCTGAGGATGTTGACGGCGGCGTTCACGTCGGCGTGCGCGGTGTGCCCACAGCCACCGCAGGTGAACACGGCTTGTGCTCTGCGGTTGTCGGCGTGGCAGTGCCCGCAGACCGCGCAGGTGCGGGACGTGTTGGCGGGTGGCACCTCGACGACTGTCCGTCCGGCGCTTTCAGCCTTGGCGCGCAGTACGGCGAGGAACACCCCCCATCCCGCATCGAGAATGCTCTTGTTCAGCCCGGCTTTCGCCGCCTGTCCGTTGGGCAGGAACGTCCCGGGCCGCTCCGGGTCGGGTCTCGCAGCCACCCGACGGGTCATGTTCGCGACCCTGAGCGCCTCCACCGCGATCAGGTCGTGGTCGCGGACCAGATCCAGGGCAGTCTCGTGGGCGAGGTCGAGGCGCTGGCGGCGCACCGTCCCGTGCAGCGCCGCGACTTTCGCGACGGCCTTGCGGCGCCGGGCCGATCCGCGTTTCCTCCTCGCCAGCTCCCGCTGCGCACGGGCCAGCCGCCCGGCCGCCGCCGCCAGGTAGCGAGGGTTACCGACATGGCGGCCCTCAGACGTGGTGGCCAACGACGCCACCCCCATGTCCACCCCGGTCACCACCCCGGTCGGCGCAAGCGGCCGGGCGGGCACGTCATCGCAGGACAGGACCACGTACCAGCGGCCCCCCTCATGCTTGACACCGATGGTCTTGACGGTGCCCTGCACGGGCCGGTGCTGGTTGACCTTGACGTGGCCAACGCCCTGAAGCCTCACTCGGGTCTGGGTCGGGTGACCGGGCTGGGAGTCCCAGCGGCAGCCGTCCCCGCCCTTCGGCCACTCGACCGTGTCAAACCAGTGGGCTCCCTTGAACCGCGGGTAGCCCGGCTTCTCCCCAGCCCTGACCCTGCGGAAAAACGCGGCGAACGCCTTGTCAAGCCGGCGCAGGGTGGCCTGCTGCGAGGAGAACGACCAGCGGGCATGATCCGGATCGGCCGCGCGGATCTCCGTGAGCTGGGCGGACTGGTCGCCGTAACGCACCGTCGTCGCGCTCGGATGACGGTAGGCGTCACGGCGTTCCTGCAAGGCGGCGTTGTACAGCGCCCGGTGGTCCTCGACCATCGCGGTCAGCGCAACCGCCTGCCGGACGGTCGGGCGGAGCTGAAACCTGAAGGTCCGTCTCACCGCGCACGCTCCCTGCGCCACGGCCGCTCGTACTGGGTGTCGATGTACCGGCGGATCCTGTCCGCGGACACCACACCGACGGTGGCCACGACATACGGCCCTGACCACAGGGTGGGAAGCCGGGAACGCACGTGCGGGAACTCCTCACGCAGCACATGCGAGGAGAAGCCCTTGAGCTGGTTGGCGACATACGACGGGGAGTGCTTCGGGTGGGCTTGAACGAACAGACGCACATGGTCGGGCATGACGTCCAGCGCTCCAACGGTCCAGCCGTGTTCGGCGCGCTTCTCACGAACCAGCACGTCACAGCGGTCACGAACAGGCCCGGTCAGCACAGGACGCCGGTACTTCGGGCACCACACGACGTGATACCCCAGGTCGCAGACGCCACCCGCGCCCACCGCCACCTGCCGACCCACAAAACGATCATACAAGCGCGACCCATCCATCACGGTCGCGTCCCGTACCCGATACCCCTGACGCCTGAAGGCGTCAGCCCTCTCAGGGATCGCTGATGGCGCTCGTCCACCATGACCCGCGGGACGGCATCCTGATCACGAAGATCGGGCAGGCGGAGATCACCGTCCGGCCGGAGCCCCCCGCGAGCACCGGCGCCGCGCCGGTCGTCCTGCTGCGGGTCGACGCCCCCATGCTGGACAGCCTGGCCGCGGCGTACCTCGACCCCGACGAGGCCCGCTCGCTGGCCCGGGCGCTGCTGCGGGCAGCCGACCAGCTCCGGCCGGCCAGCCCCTGGCGCACTCCGGAGCGCCCGACCGGCTGAGCCACGCCGCTCCTCCGACCACCGCTTCGGTGATAATTCAGGTGCGAGAATCGGAAGTCCTTGTCACGCTTCCGGGGTGACGATCACGTCCTCCCGCACGGCCGACACGTCCCGCCCCGCGGCGAGCCCGGTCGCCGCGCCAGGCTCGGCGGCGGGCCGCAGCCCGCACGCCGGCCTGCGCTCCTACCTCGCGCACCTGATGACCTTCCGGTGGCGGGCGGCGGCGGTGCTGTGCGTGTTCGTCCTCGCGAACGTGCTGCTCGCCGTCGTACCGATCTTCGTGGGCCGGTTCGTGGCCGCACTCGCCGCCGTACCGGTCGACACCGGTGCCGCCTACCAGGCCGCCGCGCTGCTGATCTGCTGCGGGATCGGCCACGACCTGTCCTGGCGCAGCGGTGAGCTGCTGTGGGTGCGGCTGATCCTCGCCCGCGGCTACGACTACGAGAACCTCGTCTTCGACAAGGTGATCACGCAGCCCTACCCGTACTTCGTCGGCGCCTTCACCGGAAAGATCAGCAGCTACGTCGGCACGCTCGGCCGGGAGTACCGCGAGTTCCTCAGCGCGGTGTACTGGGAGTTCTGCGAACAGCTGGTCAGGGTGCCGGCGCTCGCGGTGATCATGTTCACCGTGAACGTCCCGACCGGCTGCGCGTTCACCGTGTCGCTGCTGATGATGCTCGCGCTGGGGCGGCTGACGATCTCGCGGGTCGCCGCCGAGGAGCGCAACACCGCCGACACCGCCTCCGACCTGGACGGCCGGATCATCGATGTGATCGCGAACTTCGTCGCGGTGAAGTCCTTCGGCCGCGAAGGCGCCGAATCCGCGCGGGTGCGCGCCGAGCGCCGGGGCGTCCTGCGGGCGGCGACGGGGTCCTACCGGTGGAACATCGTGTACTTCGCGTCGATGAGCCTGGTCGTGCGCTACCTCGTCGGACCCGGGACGATCCTGCTGAACCTGCACCTCTTCCTGGCCGGCGATCTCACCCTGGCGCAGCTGACCACCTTCCTGGCCGCCCTCGCGGTCTTCTCTGACTACATCTGGAACACGGTCTGGCTGGTCTCACAGCTGAATCTGCGATTCGCCCGGGTCGAGGAGGCCTACCACTACCTGTTCGGCGGCCGCGACATCGTCCGGGAGGACCGGCACCAACAGCCCACCGCACACGGACGGCCTGCCGCCCTCGAACGACCCGACGTCCACGGAGCATCGCAGCTCCACAGGGCGACCCAGCTTCCCGGGCCGGTCGGCTACACCCGGTCGCTCGGCATCCACGATCTGCGCTTCGCCTACCCGGACGAACCCGGGCGCCCGGTGCTCGACGGCATCACCCTGGAGATCGCCCGGAACGAGAAGGTCGGGATCGTCGGCCAGAGCGGCAGCGGGAAGTCGACCCTGCTGAAGCTCCTGCTCGGCTACTACCCGCTGCCCGCCGGGACTCTGACCCTCGACGGCACCCCGATCGACGACCGCCAGCTGGCCGGCCTGATCTCCTACGTCCCGCAGGACGTCACCCTGTTCCACCGCTCGATCCGGGACAACATCGTCTACGGCAGCGCCGCCGGGGTGACCGACGAGCAGGTCATCACGGCCGCGCGCCGCGCCCACGCCCACGAGTTCGTCAGCCGCACCGGTCAGGGGTACGACACCCTGGTCGGCGAGCGGGGCATCCGGCTCTCGACCGGGCAGCGTCAGCGGATCGCGCTGGCGCGCGCGTTCCTCGGTGACGCGCCCATCCTCATCCTGGACGAGGCGACCAGCGCGCTCGACAGTGAGAGCGAACGGCTCGTTCAGGACGCCCTGGAGGATCTGTGGGCCACCCGGACGGTGATCGCCATCGCGCACCGACTGTCGACCCTGCTGACCATGGACCGGATCGTCGTCCTGGACGGCGGGCGGATCGCCGAGCAGGGCACGCATGAGGCCCTGCTCGAGCTGGGCGGGCGGTATGACCGGCTGTGGCGCCGCCAGAGCGGCGGGTTCGTCGCGGTCGACTGACCGTCGCAGTCAACTGACCAGGACCGGCGGCGGCCAAAGCCGACGGCCGGGAGAATCCCACCCAAACGCCGCCCAGTGGTCGATGGCCGACCGGCCGGGTCGGTTCCGCATCGGAAATACCCGCATAAAGAAATTCCCCCGAGAGAGTCACTCTCTCGGGGGAATTTCTTCTTTGTAGCGGGGGCAGGATTTGAACCTGCGACCTCTGGGTTATGAGCCCAGCGAGCTACCGAGCTGCTCCACCCCGCGTCGGTGTGTGTCTTTACTATACAGGGACGCGGAGCCCGGATGTCAAACGAGCGGGGAAGGAATTTTCCGTCCGCTCGCCGGGCGCCCGGGAGACCCCGGGCGCCCGGTCTGGCTCAGCCGGGATGCGCGGTCCGCGCGACGGCCGGGCGGACCGCCGGTGGGTTCTCGGCGACGGCCGGCCGCACCGGTGGGCCCGGGTCCCCCGCCCCGTCCATGGCGGCGGGCGCGGCGGCTGGCGCCGCGCGGGTCGTCGAGGCGGGCGCCGCGGTGGCCGTCGTCGCCGGCGGTGTCGTCGGTGCCGTCGCCGGCGGTGCCGGGGTCGTCGGTGACAGCTGGCGCAGCCTGTCCAACGCCGCCTGGAGGTCCGTCTGGGCCTTGCCGTAGGCGGCGAAGTCCGGCGGGTTCTTGCCGAGAGCGTCCTGGCCCGCCTGGTAGGCGCGTTCGGCTTCGGCGACGGCGCCCGCCAGATCCCCGGCCGGCGGTGCCGACGGCGTGGGGCTCGACGGCGTCGGAGACGGCGTCCCCGGTTCGGTGCCCGTGGAGGGCGCGGCCGAGGTGCCCGCCCCGGCCGCGGACGCACCGGCCCCGGCCCCGAAGACGGCGTCCAACGCCTCCGCGAGCGAGGAGCCGAACCCGATCCGTTCACCGAAGGCCGCCGCCACCCCCTGCAGGGTCGGATACCCCGTCGCCCCGCGGGCCTGGACGTAGTACGGCTCCACGTAGAGCAGCCCGCCGGCCACGGGCAGCGTCAACAGGTTGCCCTCGATCGTCTGTGAGCCCGCACCGCGCCAGAGGTTGAGCTGCCGGACGACGTCGCCGTTCGACTCGATGGCGGCCTGCACCTGGACAGGACCGTTGATCGTGTCGCCCGGCGGCAGCTGCAGCAGGGTGAACTGGCCGTAGTTGTCCGGATCCATCGAGACGGCCATGTAGGCCGCGAGCTTGGACGACCGCGCCGAGATCAGCGGCGAGGTCAGGTTGTAGGACGGTTCCTTGCGCCCGGGGAGCTGGCTGTAGACGTAGAACGGCGGCTGCGGCTCGCGGGTGTCGTCCGGGGACTCGGAGACCGTCCAGAAGTCCTCCTGGGAGTAGAAGTCCCGCGGGTTGGAGACGTGGTACTGCCCGAGGAGGTCCCGCTGGACCTTGAACATGTCCTCCGGGTAGCGGAAGTGCTCCATCAGCGCCGGCGGGATGTCGGCCTTGGGACGCACCGTGTCGGGGAAGGCCTTCATCCAGGTCCGCAGCACCGGGTCCTGCTCGTCCCAGGCGTAGAGCGTCACCGTGCCGTTGTAGGCGTCGACGGTCGCCTTCACCGAGTTCCGGATGTAGTTGACCTGGTTCTCCGGCTGCTGGGTGCGGTTGCGGCTCTGGGTGGTCACGGCGTCGGCGGTGACGTCACCGAAGGTCCGCCGGGCCGAGTAGGGGTAGCCGTCCGAGGTGGTGTAGCCGTCGAGGATCCAGGTGACCCGCCCGTCGACCACCGCCGGGTAGGGGTCGCCGTCCAGGGTGAGCCAGGGGGCCACCTTGCTGACCCGGTCCCGGGGGTTGCGCTCGTAGAGGATGCGCGACTGGCCGGTGATGTCGCCGGAGAGCAGGATGTTCGGCTCCCCGAAGCGCAGCGCGAACAGCGCCTGCCGGAAGGTCGAGCCGACGGAGACGCCGCCGTCGCCGGTGTAGCTGGTCGTGAGCTGGGTGTCGTTCGGCCCCGGGCCGTCGATCTCCGCCTGGCGGGTGCCGACGATCGAGTACTGCGGGGACATCTCACCGAAGTAGATCCGGCTCTCGGTGACGCCGAAGTCGCCGGTCTCCGGCAGATTGCGCTCGGTGAACGCGGGGCGGCCCTCATCGGCGGTGTTGGACGGCGCCGCGACGAAGCCCCGCCCGTGGGTGTAGGTCAGGTGCTGGTTGATCCAGTTCCGCTGGTCCTCGCCGAGGCCGTCCTGGTTGAGCTCACGGACGGACACCACATAGTCCCGGGTCGTGGTCTTCCCGTCCGCGGTCGTGGTGTAGCGGTCGACGTCGAGGGTCTGTGGGAACCCGTAGTAACCGCGGATCTGCTGGAGCTGCTGGAACGTGGTGGACAGCTTGCTCGGGTCGAGCAGGCGGATGTTCGGGACGGTGCCCTTGTCGTCGGCTATCTGCTGCGCCGTCGCGCCCGTGGTCGCCGGATACGGGACCGGTCTGACGTCCTGGATGTCGTACGCGGACCTGGTCGCGGCTATGTTGCGCGCGATGTAGGGCTCCTCGCGCGACGCCTCGTTCGGCCGGACCTGGAACTGCTGGACGATCGCCGGGTAGATCCCGCCGATGACCACCGAGGACAGCACGAGGATGCCGGCACCGAGCAACGGCAGCGTCCAGCCCCGCTGGAAGATGTTGTAGATGAACAGCACGGCGCAGGCCAGCGAGATGAACAGCAGGATGAGCTTCGCCGGCAGCACCGCGTGGACGTCGGTGTAGGACGCTCCGGTCGACACGCCCCGGGCCGAGAACACCAGGCCGAAGCGGTCCAGGTAGTAGGCCCACGCCTTGAGTAGCGCGACCAGCCCGAGCAGCACGGAGATGTGCGCCTTCGCCGCCGGGGCCACCCGCTCGCCGGCGGACTGCAGCCGGATTCCGCCGAACAGGTAGTGGGTGAGCACCGCGACCAGCAGCGAGAGCATGACCGCGGTGAGCAGGAAGGCAAGCAGGAAGCGCTGGAACGGATAGCTGAAGGTGTAGTAGCTGATGTCCCGGCCGAACTGGGCGTCGGTCTGACCGAACGGCTCGCTGTTGATCCACAGCAGCCAGGTCCGCCAGCGCCCGGACGCCGACAGCCCCGCGATCAGCCCGAACAGGGTCGAGACCGCCAGCAGGACGAGCAGCATGTACGGTTCGATCGCAACGCGGTACCGCTCAAGGTTCTGCTGCTCGGTCGAGAGAGGCCGGATGGGCGGCCGCAGCTTGTAGGCGAGTACTATGTTCGTTCCCACCGCAATTGCCATGACCGCACCGAAGAGCACGAACAGAAGTATTCGTGTGAATACGACGGTGCCGAAGACGTTGCTGAAGTCCACCGAGCGGTAGAACAGAAGATCTGTGTAGAGGCGAGTGAAGACGCCGAGAAACACCACGAGCAGGACCAGAATGACCAGCACCGGCACGAGCAGGCGTGTGCGTGTCAGCAGCGGTCTGCGACTGGTTCCTGCCACAAGCTCCTCCGTCCGTTCCGGGCGCGGGTCGAGTGCCCGCCTTCAGGGCAACCTACGCCAGCCGAGTGTGGCTAGATCCGAGAGGATGGGTCGGTGACCAGTCCGAGCATCACCGAGTTGACCTCCGTCGTCCTGGAGGTCGAACGCCACGTCGCCGAGCTGGGCTGGGACCAGCCCAGCCAGGTCTACGCCCTCGCGGACACATCCGAGCTGCTGATGCGCGAACCGGGCCTCGCCCCCCACATCGGCGACGCCCCGCCAGGATCCCTAACGCCGGTGGAACAGGAACCGCTCCCGGCCGGGCGGCTCGACGAAGTCCTGTCCGGCATCGGCTGGCCGCCCGAGGTTCTCGGCTGCGTCCTGGTCACCGAGCTCGTCGTGCTGCCGCCCAGTGCCGAGGCCGAGGTGCCCTACGACGAGCGCGACATCGAGCACTGGGCCGCCAACCACCCGGAGCGCCAGGACGTCCGGCTCGCGGTCGGGGTGACCCGCGCCGGCATGCATGCCTCGTGCCTGCGGGTGCGCGGCGACGACGAGCTGGTCATCGACCCCGACCTCGCCGACAACCTCGTCGACGGCCTGCTCGAGACGTTCCGGTAGAGCCGCACCCAGGAAACCCGGAGGGGGCGGGTGGCCTCGGGGCCGCCCGCCCCCTCGCCGCTCCCGCTACACGGCCGTCCCCACATGCTGCCGTCCCTGGCGGCTGTCCCTGCTCCGCTGCGTTGCCAGCGCCTACCGAGCCGGCGTTCGTGCTACGCCGCGGAGCAGGTGGGCACGTTGGTGGCGTCGGGCTTGGCCCGCAGGGTGTTGAGCGCGTCCAGGGCTCCCGACAGGTTCGTCACCTGGACAAGCCGCAGGTCGGTGTTCATCCGGACGGCGTCCGCGCAGTTGCCCTTCGGGACCAGGAAGACCGAGGCGCCGGCCCGCTGCGCGCCGAGGATCTTCTGCTGGATGCCCCCGATGGGGCCGACCTCTCCGGCGGCGTCGATGGTTCCGGTGCCGGCGACCGTCTTCCCGCCGGTCAGCTCGCCGGGGGTGAGCAGGTCGACGATGCCCAGCGCGAACATCAGGCCGGCGCTGGGCCCGCCGATGTCGGAGATCCGAATACGGACGGTAAACGGGTACGACCGTTTCTCCGTCGTCGTCACCCCGATCATCGGCCGCGTCGGATCGTCCGTCGCCGGTTTGGTGGTGATCCGCCCGGTGCCGGCGGTGCCGTCCCGCCGGTAGGCGACCTCGACCACCTCACCGGGCTTCACCCGGCCGATCTGCTCCCGCAGGCCGTCCTGACCGGTGATGGCGACGCCGCCGACGGAGGTGATGACGTCACCGGCACGCAGCAGGCCCTGGGCCGGCGAGTCGGACAGCACCTCGTGGACGACGACCTCTGCCCCGGTCGGGGCGATGCCGAGCTCGCTCAACGCGGCCGCGGTCGCCTGGTCCTGGGAGTCGATCATCGCCTGGGTGTTCTCCTGCCGGATCTGCTCCTGGCTGGAGCCCGGCGGACGGACCAGCTCGCTGGGCACAACGGCCCGGTCGGAGGCGAACCAGTCCTGCAGGGCGCCGAGCAGGTTCAGCCGGGGCGTCTCCTCGACGGTGGTCAGCTCGAGGCTGCCGGCCGTCGGGTAGGTCCTGCGGCCGTCGATCTCGATCAGCGGCGCCCCGTCGACCTTACCGAGAGTGTCGGTAACCGGACCGGGCGCAAAGGTCACAAAAGGCACCGGCAGCCACAGGCCCGCGACGGCGAGGATCAGCGTCAGCACCGACGCAACGAAGAGTGTCTGCGCGCGGCGGCCCATTCCCGCAGTCTACGTAGATCGCCGCCGGCAGTTCGGATGACCGCCCGCCGACCGGCCCACCTGCCGGCCGCCCCGGCCGGGCGGCACCAGGGCACCGCTCGGCCGGGAGGGACCGGTCAGGCGTCGGCCGGACGGGCCAGGTCGCGGGAATCGCGGGAATCGCGGCCCTGCTCGCCGTCCGCCGGGTCGGGCTCGCTGCCAGCGGGCCGTGCCGACGGGACGGAGACGGGCATCATGGTCACTGAGGGTGACACCTTGGCAGTAGTGGCCTCACGCGCGGACGGGATGGGGCGGGCGAGGGCAGCCATGCTCCGGCGGTAACCCTCGACGGTGATCATGGCTTCGGAGGTGCGGTCGGGTCGGCTGCGCAGGGTGAACCAGGCAAGAGCCAGGAGCACCGCGACAGGTGGGATCAGCAGGAACCACATGGCGGCCTCGACGTCGAGACGGGGGAAGGAAGATGACCAATATCTATCCTAGGTGCCCCGCTCAGCAGGCGCCTACCCATTCTGTCGCGCCATCGGCGAATGCCTGGCGCTTCCAGATGGGCACCTGCTCCTTCACGTCGTCGATGAGGCGCCGGCAGGCCTCCAGCGCCTCCGCGCGGTGCACGGCGCCAACGGCCACGACGACCGCGATGTCCCCGATCGCCAGCCGACCCGTCCGGTGAAGCACTGCTATGGCGTGAACGCCCAGCTCAGCGGCCACATCGCCGGCCACCCGGGCCAGCTCGCCGGCGGCTCGGGGATGCGCGCTGTACTCGAGGTCCACCACCGACCTGCCATGATCATGATCGCGGACGGTGCCGATGAAGAGACCGATTCCACCAACCTCCGGCAACCGCACGGCAGCCAGGCATTCGTCGACAGAGAGCGGCAATTCACGCATCTCCGCAAGAACGACGACACCCCTGGCCACACCGTCGACAACGGGCACCGGATCCGAGCAGGTCACATCCACCCCCCGACGGTAACGCCCGGCCGACTCCGTTTCACCGGTCGGCCGGAAAACGCACTACCGTGGGTTCATGTCCCTACGGCACGCCCACAGGCCCCACCCATGAGCGGCGGCGGCTTCCCCTTCGGCTTCGGCCCCACTCCGGGTGGCGACCCGGAGCGCCCCGCTGGCGGGGCCCCGTTCTTCGCCGAGCTCGAACGGCTGCTCTCCTGGCAGGGCGGTCCGGTCAACTGGGAGCTCGCCCGCCAGGTGGCGGTGCGGACTCTGGGCAGCGACGACCGCGCGGTGCGGGCCACCGAGACCGGTGAGGTCGAGAAGGCGCTGCGCATCGCCGACGTGTGGCTCGACCCGATGACCGCGCTGCCGGCCGGCGCGACCACCGCCGCGGCATGGTCCCGCGAGCAGTGGATCGAGGCCACGCTGCCCGTCTGGCGGACGCTGTGCGACCCGGTGGCGGGCAAGGTCGTCGAGGCCATGCGCACCGGGATCTCGTCCGGCCTGAGCCAGCTCGGCGGCGGCGACCTGCCGCCCGAGCTCGCGGGCGCGCTGCCGCCCGGCGTCGACCTCGGCCGGCTGATGGGCGCCGGCGGGCCAGTCGTGCAGATGATGAACCAGGTCGGCGGCATGCTCTTCGGCGCGCAGGTCGGCCAGGCCATCGGCAGCCTGGCGGCCGAGGTGGTCAGCTCGACGGAGGTCGGGCTGCCGCTGGGCCCCGCGGGCACGGCCGCCCTGCTCCCGGCGAACGTGGCCGCCTTCGGGCAGGGTCTGGGCGTCGAGGACGAAGAGGTCCGCATCTACCTGGCGCTGCGCGAGGCGGCGTCGAACCGGCTGTACGCGCACGTCCCCTGGCTGCGGGCGCACGTGCTGGGCGCGGTCGAGGAGTACGCGCGTGGCATCGCCGTCGACCCGGAGGCGGTCGGCCGCGTGATGCGGATGATCGACCCCACCGCGCTGATGAACCCCGAGCGGCTCACCGAGGCACTCGGGGAAGATGTCTTCGCCGACGCGGACACCCCCGAGCAGAAGGCGGCACTGGCCCGCCTGGAGCTGATCCTGGCGCTGATCGAGGGCTGGGTGGACCACGTCGCGGACACCGCCGCGTCCCAGCACCTGCCGTCCGCGGCGAAGCTGCGCGAGATGGTCCGTCGGCGCCGCGCCGAGGGCGGCCCGGGAGAGCAGATCTTCTCGACCCTCGTCGGCCTGTCGCTGCGCCCGCGCCGGCTGCGCGAGGCCGCCGCGCTGTGGGAGGCGTTGCGCGAGGCCCGCGGGCACGACGGGCGGGACGCGGTATGGGCGCATCCGGACCTGTTGCCCGGCGGGGAGGACCTCGCGGACCCGTCCGCGTTCGTCTCCGGCGCCGGGGCGGGCTCCGACGTCGACATCATGGCGGAAATCGAGAAACTCGACGACACGGCGCCCGGAGAAGACACTCCGCCGGCCTCGGGTGACTCGCCTTCCTGACCTCGGCGCTCCCGACCCAGCGTGACATGCACGGGTCTGAGGACCACACGAATTGACCGGCAAGGCGAATCAGTCGTAGCTTGACCTCGCGGCCCCCGGGTATGCGAGGCGCCTCCGGAAGGGGAAGCCGGAGGCTCCACGTTCCACCCGGGGGTTCGTCTTCCTCACCCGCCGACCCGCGCCCGGCGTTGCGTGCCTCGCACCCGGCGTACTGTGCCCGCCCGTGGCGGCTGCCGCCGTTGCGCTGCACCCCTGTGATCGTTGGCGCCCGCGATCGTCGGTGCCCGCCATCCGTTGCGGCCATCACTCCCGCGACTGCTCCGCGCCGCCGCCGTGACGCACGCCATGGCTCGCGCGGCGGGCCGCCAGCCTCGACCTACCGCAGGTGGGCCATATTTTTGCACCTTTTGTCCCGAATAGCCGGTGGTGCAATCCACAGCGACAAGGCCCGCCCACAGGTCAGGACCGTTCGGGAACGGGCTGTCCACAGGGCGCGATCATCCGCACTGCGGCATTTCGATCTCATGTCATCGTGGACCTGTTGTCATCGCCGCCGGCCCGCTCGGTGCCGGCTGACGCGAAGGGGGTCCCGTGCGCCCGGTCCTCAAACCCGGCCTTCGCCGCCTCTGGCGGGACAGCACCACCCTGCAGATCGGTGTCGATCCGCTTCGTGCCGTGATCATCACCGACCTGAGTCCGGCGGACGTCTCGGCACTCGACGCGCTGGACCAGCCGGGCCCTCACCTCGACCCCGGCGGCCAGGCCGACGATCCCGCCACCCAGGTGATGATCGAGATGCTGGCCCAGGCCGGGCTGCTCGACGACAGTGCCGACACCGAGCCGGCGCCCCAGGACGACGCCGACCACGGCCGCCTCGCCCCGGATGTCGCCGCCATGTCGCTCGCGACCTTCGGAGTGCGTCCGCCCAGCTCGGTCCTCGCCGCCCGTCGTCTGGCCCGGGTCGCCGTCCGCGGCGCCGGGCGGATCGGCGCCCAGATAGCGGCGCTGCTCACCGCGGCCGGCGTCGGGCAGGTCATCGTCGACGACCCCGGCTCCACCTCCGCGGCTGACGTCGCTCCCGGGGGGTTGCGGTTCGACGACATCGGGCGGCCCCGGGCCCTCGCCGCCCACTCCGCGATGGGGCGGGTCGGCGGCGGGGCGCCTCGGCCACCGCGGTCCAGCAGGCCCGCGAGGTCACCCAGGTCCCCCGAGATCGAGCCCTTTCGCCCCGATCTCGTCCTGCTGGCCCCGGTGGGGATCCCGCTGGTCCACCCGGACGAATGCCTGGGGTTGGAGCGGTCCGGGGTACCGCACCTGCTCGCCGGCATCCGCGAGACCACGGGCATAGTCGGGCCGCTCGTAGTGCCGGGGGTCAGTTCCTGCCTGCACTGCCAGCACCTGTACCGCGACGCCCGGGACCCCGACTGGCCGATCCTGGCGCTGCAGATGGTCCGACCGTCGGAGCGCGGCCCCGACCCCTGCGAGATCTCGCTGGCCACGCTCGTCGCCTCGATGGCGGCCATGCAGGCGCTCGACTACCTCGAGACCAGGCCATCGGCTGGCCGCGGATCGGCGGCAGGCCTGCCGGCCACCGCCGGCGGCACCCTCGAGGTCAGCAGATCCGAGCTACGGATCCGACGCCGCACCTGGCCGGTGCACCCGGAGTGCCCCTGCCGCACCGCGCGCGCCGCGGCGGACGGGCCGGTCCCCGGGGATCAGTCCGACCTGTCACCACCGGTGGCCGCCCCGTCCGCCCCCGCGGACGCCATCGCCCCCAGCCACGCAGTCTGAACACGGGTACGGCGCGGGCGGCGCGGCATCCGGCTTGAGAAGGCACGATGGAGCTGTGTCCGACATCCCACGGCGAGCGGTCGTCCGCACCGCCAAGCTCGCGACCCTCCCGATCGGCATCGCCGGCCGGGCGACACTCGGCGTCGGAAAGCGCCTCGGCGGCAGACCCGCCGAGGCCGTCGCGACCGAGCTGCAGCAGCGCACCGCGGCGCAGATCTTCCGGGTGCTCGGCGAGCTCAAGGGCGGGGCCATGAAGCTCGGGCAGGCGCTGTCCGTCTTCGAGGCCGCGCTGCCCGACGAGGTCGCCGGCCCCTACCGCGCCGCGCTGACGAAACTGCAGGAGGCGGCGCCACCGCTGCCCGCCGCCACGGTGCACAAGGTCCTCGCCGAGGAGCTCGGCTCCGAATGGCGGGCCCTGTTCGCCAGCTTCGACGACACACCCGCCGCCGCCGCGAGCATCGGCCAGGTGCACCGCGCCGTGTGGGCGGACGGCCGGCCCGTCGCGGTGAAGATCCAGTACCCGGGGGCGGGCGCGGCCCTGCTGGCTGATCTGAACCAGCTGGGCCGCGCCGCGCGGCTGTTCGGCGCGCTGACGCCCGGTCTCGACATCAAGCCGCTGGTCGCCGAGCTCAAGGCACGCATCACCGAGGAGCTCGACTACCGGCTCGAGGCCGCCTGGCAGCGGGCGTTCGCGCAGGCCTACGCCGACGACCCGGACATCGTCGTCCCCCGGCCGATCGCCGGGGCGGACCGGGTCCTGGTCAGCGAGTGGATCGACGGGGTGCCGCTGTCGACCATCATCGACCGGGGGACGCGGGAGGAGCGGGACCGCGCCGGTCTGCTCCTGGTCCGCTTCCTCTACTCCTGCCCCGGCCGGGCCGGGCTGCTCCACGCCGACCCGCACCCGGGCAACTTCCGGCTCCTCGCGGACGGCCGGCTCGGTGTTCTCGACTTCGGGGCGGTGAACCGTCTGCCCGGCGGGCTGCCCGAGCCGATCGGCCGGCTCGCCCGGCTGACCCTCGCCGGTGACGCCGAGGCCGTCACCGAAGGGCTGCGGGCGGAGGGGTTCATCCCGGAGGGCGCCACCATCCCCGCGGAGGACCTGCTCGACTACCTGGCACCGATGCTCGCGCCGATCACCGACGAGGAGTTCACCTTCTCCCGCGACTGGCTGCGCGGGGAGGCGCTCCGCCTCGGTGACTGGCGCTCCGCCGCGGCGCAGCTCGGCCGCCAGCTCAACCTGCCACCGTCCTACCTGCTGATCCACCGGGTGACGCTCGGCGCGATCGGGATCCTCTGCCAGCTCGGCAGCTCCGGCCCGTTCCGGGCCGAGATGGAGCGCTGGCAGCCCGGGTTCGCCCCGCCGCGCAGCGCCGCCGCACGCCACGCGGCAGCCGCGAACCGACCGAACCGCCGCCTTCCCAGACTCGACATCGAGGACGGCACCGGCGTCATCCGTCCGCTCCCCGGACCGGTGGTCCTCGCCACCGCCCCCGCGCAGCGCTCGGGGCGCTCGGGCCGCGCACGCAGCCGCGTCCGCCCGCCGGAGCAGGCCAGCCCGGTGGAACAAGCCGGTCCGCTGGAGCAGGGCGGGCCGGTGGAACAGGTCAGCCCGGCGAAGGCCAGCACGCCGGAGCAGGCTGGTCCACCGGAGACCAGCCGACCGTCGCGGCAGGCCCGACCAGCTCCAGGAAACCGACGCAAGTTCGAGAAGGAGGCCCAGCCCGAACCAGGGACCCAGCCCGAACCCGGCTGACCCATCCCGCCGACATGCACTATTGCCCTGACTGTCCTAAAGCAGAAGAGCCCAGGCCGAGCCCGGGGTCCAACCCGGGCCGGGCTGGCGGGCCCCGGTCCGGGCAGGAGCTCAGGTGCCTGGCGGCTGCGGCGGCAGGGAGGCCGTCGCCTGGGCCCCCGAGCCGCCCGGCCCACCCTGGCCCGCCGGGCCACCTGGCGTGGCCCGGTCTCCGAGGTTGGCCGGGCTACCCGGATCAGCGGAGTCGGCCGGGGCTTCGTCGTCGCCGGCGAGGCCCAGGTAGATGAAGCCGTAGCCCTCGTCCCGGAAGACCACCCCGGCGCGGTGCAGGGCGACGTCCCAGTCACCGCGGCAGTCGGGGTCGGCCGCCTCGAATCCGTGGTCGGCGGTGAGCAGGATGGCCGTCTGGTCGGTGAGGCCACGGCGCTCCACCAGGTCGAGGAACACCCCCAGCCGGCGGTCGGCGTCGGCCAGCGCGGCACGGGCCTCGGGTGAGTAGGGCCCGCCGCCGTGATGACCGGTGTCGGTGATGGTGGTGTTCCACCAGGTCAGCACGGGTGGTTCCCGGCCGTCGGCCCACAGGTCGATGATCTGGGTCAGCCCCAGCGCGTCCACCCTCGTCGACCAGGCGTAGTTCGGGTCGGCGGTGACCCATTCGGCGCTCGCGTGCGGGTCGCCCTCGGCGGCCGGCAGGTAGTCCTCCATCCCGCCACCAGCGGCCTCAGCACCGGCACCGGCACCGCCGGCGCCCGGCCCGACCCCGAGGGCTCGCACCAGGCCGAACGTCGAGTAGCTCGCCCCGCGGTCGATCGGCTCGTTCACGCAGGCCGTCTCGGTCCCGGGGCGGGAGCGGGCCACCGCCTCGAACACCGTCGACACGCCGTCCCGGAGCTGGTCGCAGGCGACGTGCCAGGTCGCGGCCTCGTTGGTGATCACCTGGCGGTCGGTCGCGCGGTCGAAGTAGACGTTGTGCAGAATGCCGTGCCGGCCGGGGCCGACGCCGGTGATCGCCGAGGTGTGGTTGGTGAGGGTCACGCTCGGGAACTCGGCCAGGGCGCCGCCGGTCAGCGCGACGCCACGGGCCAGCAGGCGGGCGACGTTCGGGAGCTCTCCCCGGGCGGCGAGGTCGAGCAGGTCGTTGCAGTTCGTCCCGTCCCACAGCAGCCCGACCACATGCCGGGCTCCCGGCCCGGCGAGATCGTCGAGCGCGGTTCCCTCCGCCTCGGGCATCGCCGCCCCGGCGAGCGCCGCCAGGGTCGGAGCGACGTCGATCACCCGGGCGACCCGCGGCAGCAGGCCACGGGCGGTCACACCTGCCCCGGACAGAACGAGCGGCGCCCGGGACTGCCCGGCGTCCAGCGAGCCGTGCTCTCCCAGATGGCCGCCCCGCTCGGGCCAGTAGTGCCGCGGGGTGTGGACGACGGCGATGTCCGGCGAGCGCGTCGGGTCGGCGAACATGGACAGCAGGCGCCGTCCCGCGAAGGGGTAGGCGTTGCGCGCGGCCGGCGGGGACGGGTCGGCGAGCGCGGCCACCAGCGGAACACCGTGCATGGGGTCCTGGTCGGCGACCGGGTCCCGGCCGCGCAGGATCTCCCACGGCCCGTCCGGATCGTCGACCGGCAGGCGCGACGCACCGTCGGCGTTCGCGACGTGCAACCAGCCGTCCTCGACCCACGCGACCAGGTCGACGACGTGGGCGAGGTCGGGCCGGGTGAGCACGGCCACCGCCTGTGCCAGCCCGGGCTCCGCGACCGCCCTGACCGACCCGGCCACCCCGGCCTCGATGGCATCCCCGGCCGCGGTGGTCGTCACGGCCGCGGTGGCCACTCCGGGCGCGGTGGTCGTCACGGTGCCCGAGGGAGGCCCGCTGGCGGGGACGGCCTGCACGGGAGCGCCGGCCGGCGCCTCGGCGACGGTGGCAACGCGGTCGGGAGCGACACCGCTGCGGACCGGATACACGCGCTCGCTGCTGGGCACGCTCGCACACTACCGGCGCCGACCGCACCACCAGGAGAAGCACATGCCAACTCCACGGGGCGGGACGCCGACGAGTCGGCGTCCCGCCCCAGCCCCGCCTGACCAGGCCTCAGGCAGCCACCTCCTTGCGTGGGCGGCCACGCGGGCGCTTGCGGGGCACGACACGGCCCGTCACGACGAGTTCACCTCCCCAGACTCCCCACGGTTCGTTCCTGTCGATGGCGGCCGACAGGCAGGCGAGCCGCACCGGGCAGTCCACGCACACGGACTTGGCGGACTCGACGTCCGCCGGGGACTCAGCGAAGAAAAGCTCGGGGTCCACGTCCCAGCAGGGCAGGACGAGACGCTCCCGCTCGATCCGGGAAACGATCGAGGGGTCGAACACCGGGGTCACCTCCGACACTGGCGGTTTCTTCGGTTTGGTTTCTCGGTCTTGCATCCATCGACAGCGGTCAGCTCGGGTCTCGCGGTGCGGTGGCGGGTCGGCGCCGGCCCTGGAAAACACGAAGGCCGCGGACCCCTGTCGGGTCCGCGGCCTCGGATTCGCTCCGTTTCGGCGCTATGCCAGGAGCGGATCTGGGACGGGGCCCCACAGGGCGAACGGGCGCAGCGAACGCGCGACTGCCCGCGTGACGGTCGTGTTGCCGGTGCCTTGCGCCGGGCCGCTGGGCAGGGTGGCGCCATGCGGAGCGGCCAGGTGCGCGCCGGTCACGCGCGCGCGGAGAACCTGATCGACACCGATGTGCGCACCGGACGCCCAGGCGCCGGGCCGCCGGGTGGCGTGGCCGACGAGGCGGGCCTGACCGGGCTGATCGCAGGAGGTGCCGAGAGAGGGTCGCGTACGCGTATAGGCCAACATGACGAGCCTCATCGAGATCCCTCCCTCACCCTGCGTAGGAGCGTGCTGCGGCCACCCCGCGAGCGCTGTTGATCGCGCCCCGGTGTTCATGGAACACGGTAGGAGCCATCGCCCACGCTGACAACTTATTTTCCATGTGATCACACAGACACCCTCAGCCACAGCACGACTCACCCACCACCGGCGTGTCACATTCCGAGCACCAGGCGTCAGCCCGTGGACGGCGATCCAGCCGGTGGACGCCCCGTGACCAGCGCGAGGACGTCCTCGCCGTAGCGGTCGAGCTTGCTCTGGCCGATGCCGGGCAGCGCCACCAGCTCGGCGACCGTGGACGGGCGCCGCTCCGCGATCAGGCGCAGCGTCGCGTCGGTGAGGACCACGAAGGCCGGCGCGCCCTGCTCCTTCGCCCGGCGGGCGCGCCAGGCGCGCAGCCGCTCGAACAGCTCGCCGTCCACCGGCCCCCCCGGGCAGGCCTCGCACCGGCCGACGCGGGCCTCGGCGCCCGCCAGCGCGCGCCCGCAGACCCGGCAGAGCACGCTCGACCGGTTCCGTGCGCGGCCGTTGCCGCCGGTGCCGGGCTCCGCACGCGCCGAGCCCGGACGGGCCGCGGACGAGCCGCGCCGGAAAACCGCCGCCGCGCGGCGCGGCTCGTCCAGGAACCGGGACGGCCGCCGCGAGCGGCGCGCGCCCTCCGCCCGCGCCAGCGCCCAGGACAGCGTCAGGTGGACCCGCGCCCGGGTGACCCCGACATAGAGGAGACGGCGCTCCTCGGCCAGTTGCTCGTCGGTCTGGGCGTGCACGATGGGCAGCGTCCCGTCGACGAGGCCGACCAGGAACACCGCGTCCCACTCGAGGCCCTTGGCCGCGTGCAGCGAGGCGAGCGTGACGCCCTGCACCGTCGGGGTGTGCTGGTGTGCCGCGCGCTCGGCGAGGTCGGCGGCGAAGGCGGCGAGGTCGGCCTCGGGCTCGCGCGCCTCGAGGTCGGCGGCGAGCCGGTGCAACGCGGCGAGGTTCTCCCAGCGCTCACGGTCGGCTCCGGGCCCGGCCGGCGGCGCCCCCGGCCGCCATCCGAGCGCGCTGAGGACGTCCGCGACCACGTCGGCGAGCCCGCCGGGGCGGTCGGTCTCGGCGGAGCGCAGCGCGGCGCGCAGCATCCGCACCGCCCCGGTCACCTCGGGCCGCTCGAAGAACTTCTCACCGCCGCGCACGAGATAGGGGATCTCGGCCCGGCCCAGCGCCGTCTCGTACGCCTCCGACTGGGCGTTGATCCGGTACAGCACGGCGATCTCGCTGGCCGGGACGCCCGTGCCGAGCAGGCCGCGGATCCGCCGGGCCACGGCGGCGGCCTCCTCGGGCTCGCTGTCGGACTCCAGCCACACGGGCTCCGGGCCGGACGGGCGCATCGCGACCAGCCGCCCCGCCGCGGACCGACCCTCCGCACCGCCCGGAACACCCGGAACACCCGGGCCGGCCTGGACGGCCGATGCTCCCCGCGTATCCGGCGCGGGCCGGGCGGCGCCGTCGAGCAGCTGGTTCGCCAGCGCGACCACCTGAGGGGTGGAGCGGTAGTCCCGGACGAGGCGGACGACCGTCGCGGCCGGGAACCGACGTGGGAACTCCACCAGGTGCCGCGCGGAGGCGCCGGTGAACGAGTAGATGGTCTGGTTCGCGTCCCCGACGACGCACAGGCTGTCGCGGTCACCGAGCCAGGCGTCGAGCACGCGCTGCTGCAGCGGGTTGACGTCCTGGTACTCGTCGACGACGAAGTGGCGGTAGCGGGCGCGGAGCTCGGTGGCGACCCAGCCGTGCTCCTCGACCACGGCGGCGGTCAGCAGCAGCAGGTCGTCGAAGTCGAGAACCCCCGCCTCGCTCTTGACCTCCTCGTAGGCCTCGTAGAGGCGGGCGACGACGTCGGGCGCGAAGGAGGTCTCCCGGCCGTGGGCGGCGGCGAGGCGGACGTAGTCGGTGGGCGCCACCATCGTCGCCTTCGCCCACTCCACCTCGGAGGTGAGGTCGCGCAGCTCGGCGCGGTCCGGGCGCAGCCGGGCACGGTTCGCGGCCTTCGCCATCAGCGGGATCCGGCTCTTCTCCAGCCTCGGCAGCGCCGTCCCGGCGACGGAGGGCCAGAAGTAGGAGAGCTGACGCAGCGCGGCCGCGTGGAAGGTGCGGGCCTGGACGCCGTCCACACCCATCACCCGCAGCCGGCCGCGCAGCTCGCCGGCGGCCCGGTTGGTGAAGGTGACGGCGAGGATCTGCCCCGCCCCGACCTCCCGTTCCGTGACCATGTGCGCTATCCGGTGGGTGATGGTGCGGGTCTTGCCGGTGCCCGCGCCCGCGAGGATGCAGACCGGCCCGACGGGGGCGAGCACGGCGGCGAGCTGCTCGGGGTCGAGCCCCTGCTCCACGCCGGCCGGGACCGGATCGGGTGACGATCGACGATCGGGCGGCGACGCCGCGCGACGGGCCTCGGAAGCGCTGGGTCCGGACATCACCGGACACGGTAACCGTGCGCGGCCCGGGGAAGCGAAGTCACCATGGCCTGGTTATGCAGTGCGTCATACGCAGAGCGCCGCCCACCGGACGTCGCTCACCGCAACCCGTCATCTGACGGATCGTCGCCAACGGAGGTCTCACCGTGCTCACGATGTACACCACCCCCTGGTGTGGCTACTGCGTCCGACTCAAGGGTCAGTTGGACCGCGCGGGGGTGGAGTACGTGACGGTCGACATCGAGCAGAACCCGACAGCAGAGCAACTTGTCCGCGATGCGAACAACGGCAACGCGACCGTGCCGACCGTCGTCTTCCCCGATGGGACGGTGATGACGAATCCGACCCTCCGCCAGGTCACCGAGAAGGTCACTTCCGCCGCATAACGGATACGCAGGGCGACGATCTTTCGGGAGTTCACTCCTTCCCGACGCACACGCGGCCGGCTCGTGGGACGGTGTCCGTCACTGCCCGTGAACTTTGTGGGAGAGTTCGGCCTGTGTCGTCAGCACCTTCAGGACTCCCGTGGAGCACGGTCGACGCCGCGCTGAGAGCCACGCACGCACTCCATCAGATGGAGCAGACGTGCCTCGTCGTGGTGTCGACGGATGTTGCCACCTACCTACGGGTGACCGGGCCGATCCCCGAGCTGGTTTCCGGGCTGAGTGTTCCGCGCGCCCGCTGTCTACCTGCCCGGATGCTCGATGGAGCGCCAGCCGCGGGCTCCCGGGCCGACCAGGATCCCGCCCTGGCCGACACCGTCGAGCCGGAGCGGTTCGGCATTCTCAGCTATGTCGCGATGCCCGTCGTCGGGCCGGACGGGACCGTTCTCGGCATTCTCACCGGCCTCGACCGCTCATCGCTCACCGTTCCCACTGAGACACTCAGTGTACTGAGGGCGATTGCGGACAGTCTGGGAGCGTCGGACGCACTCCGCGACCAACTCGTGCGGGAGGCCCTCTCGGGGGTTGCTGCCAGTAACGAGGCGGAGGGTGACGGAACGGGCTCCCGGGGCACCGAGAACGGTGCCGCCGGCGAGACGGGTGGTGATGCCGCGCCCGCTGCGGCCGCGCCCGGTGCGGCCCCACCTGGCACCCCAGCCAACGCCGCGCCATCCAGCACGCCACCGCCACCGGGCAGCACGCCATCCGGGACAGCCGGAGCGGCCGGTGCCGGCGGGCCGGGTGAGGAGGCGGCGAGTTCGCCGCGCGCGCGGACCGCGGAGGCTCCCGGATCGGAGAGAGCACCGCGCGGATCACAACCGCCCTCGCCGGCCGGGGGCCCCGGCCGGATACCCACCCCGGAGGCCGTCGCCCGCGCGATCAGGCCCGGCCCGCCGGGTCGGCCCGGCGCGCCGCGGCCCGGACCGCCCCGGTCAGGGCCGCCCCGACCAGGCACCGCACGGGGGCCCGGCGAGACGGGAGCCGCCGCCGGCACGCCCGCTCCCGGGGCCTCCGACATGCGGCTGCGCCGCGCGCCCACCGGCTGGATCGTCGAGGGGCCCGGCGCCGAGATCCGCCCGGTCGGCGATCTGATCTCCGCGATGGTCCTGGCCGACCTGCTCGCCGAGGACCTCAGCCCGCCCGGGCGGCCCCGGCGCGCCGATCGCGACCTCAACGAGACCGAGCAACTGAGGTTGTCGGTGATCCAGCTCGAGCACGCGCTGGCGTCCAGGGTGATCGTCGAGCAGGCGATCGGCGTGCTCGCCGAGCGCAACCACATCAAGCCCCGGGACGCCTTCGAGCGGCTGCGCCGCACCGCCCGCGGGATGGGCCGGCGGGTACACGACCTCGCCCGCCAGGTGGTGGAGTCGGTAGGCGACCCGCGGGTCACCCTGCCCGGGGAGCTCGGCGGCCGCGGCGGCGGGCCGGGCACGACGGGCGGGCCCGCGAGCGGTTCCGGGGGCGGCCAGCCGCGCCCGACACCGCCGCGCGCCGCGCCGAGCCGCCGCTGACCCGACCGCCGCTGAGCCCACCGCCACCGCTGACCCGACCGGCACCGCCCCGAAGGCGCCCGGCCACGATCCCGTCATGCCCACCGGTGAGCGCCGTCCGCTGGGGAGCACCGTCACTCAGGCGGACTCGACGGCTCCGAGTGCCCGCACCGACTCGGTGATCTTCGAGGCGTCCCCCACCAGCACGGTCACCAGCCCCGACGGAGCCAGCAGCTGCGCGGAGACCGCCTGGACGTCCGCCGCGGTGACGGTCGCGAGCGCGCGCGGATGGTCGCGCAGGTACTCGACGCCGACCCCGGTGCCGGACAGCCCGGACAGGGTGCCGGCGAGACCGGCCGCGGTCGCGCTCGACAGCGCCAGCGTGCCGATCAGGTACTGGCGCGCGGCCTCGAGCTCCTCGGCCTCCGGCGGCAGGACGGCCATCCGGCCGAGCTCGTAGAGGATCTCGAGCAGCGCCGGGCCGGTCACGTCGGTGGAGACGTCCGCGGCGACGGTGAGGCGGGAGCCGGCCTGGTGGTGGTCGACCGAGCTGCGCGGGGAGTACGTGTACCCCTTGTCCTCGCGGATGTTGGAGACGAGCCGCGAGCTGAAGTAGCCGCCGAAGATCGTGCTCGCGAGCCGGAGCGCGGGATGGGCCGGCGCGGAGCGGTTCAGCGCGCGGCCGCCCATCCTGATGTTCGTCTGCACCGCGCCCGGGCGGTCGACGATCAGGATCGGGCCGGCGGTGGGCACGGGCGCGGGCGGGTGGCCCGGGGCGGCGGTGCCCGTCCACGACCCGAGCGCGGCCTCGACGGCGTCCAGCGCGCGCTCGGGGTCGACGTCGCCGACCAGGGTGAGGATGGCGCCGTCCGGGCAGA
Organism: Frankia sp. Hr75.2; assembly: GCF_949319125.1. Classification (NCBI taxonomy): domain Bacteria; kingdom Bacillati; phylum Actinomycetota; class Actinomycetes; order Frankiales; family Frankiaceae; genus Frankia; species Frankia sp. Hr75.2. Next base: position 35,204 of record NZ_CASGGV010000011.1, read on the forward strand.
CCCGGGCGCCGTGCAGCGACCGCACCCGCTCGGCCCCGACCTCGGAGAGCACCGACGGCGGGGTGATGGCGCTGCCGTAGGGGTGGTCGCCGAACATCCGGCGCACCAGCGCCTCACGGGCGATCACCGCCGGCTGGCTGAGCGCGATCGTCGTCTCCTCGACGATCCGGTCGCGCTCACCGCCGAACTCGCTGTCGGGGTAGCTCGCGGTGGTCAGAACGTCGGCGATCAGCGCGAGCAGCGGCTCGAGGCTGGTCGCGAGCGCGGAGCTTACGATCGCCAGCCGGTCGGCGTCGACACCGGTCCGCAGCGACCCGCCCAGGGCCTGCACGGCGGTGGCCAGGCCGACCCGGTCGTACCGGCTCGAGCCGGTGAGGATGGTCTCCGCCAGCAGCTCGGCCTCGGCCAGGTGGACCAGCCCGGACCCGGCGAACGGGATGCGCAGCCGCAGCTCGACCAGCGGGACGCTGGAGCGGGCGACGACGTCCACGCGCAGGCCGTTGGGCAGTGTGCGCCGCACGACGGCCGGCAGCTCACGCGGAACGGTCGGGATCACCGCCGGGATCTTCGACCCGGCCTCGGTGGGCGCGGAGATCCCGGCCGTGGCCGCAGCGGTCGTCGTCACCATGCCTCCTCGTCCCCCGGACGGGGGATGCCACCGCGGATCATCTCGCTCACCGGCCCGGCGTGCGTCATCAGGCGGCTCCCGCCCGCAGCTCCAGCACGGACCGGCCCTGGGTACGCAGCGCGCCCGCGGCCGCGGCGACCGCGTCGGCGGTCACCTCGGACAGCAGCCCGGGCAGCTCGTTGAGCAGCTCGGGACGGCCGCGGTGCAGCTCGAACGTCGCCATCGCCAGCGCCCGGCCGAGCGCGTCGTCGGACTCGCGCAGGATCGCCGAGGCCACCTGGGCCTGCACCCGCTCGAGCTCGCCGGGCTCCAGGCCGTCACCGGCCAGCCGGTCGAGCTCCTCGTCGACGGCCGCGAGCACCGTGTCGGCGGTCGAGTCCCCGGCGTGCCGGGCCTCCAGCGTCAGCAGCAGCGGGTCACGCTGGTCGAACGGGTCCCCGAAGGTGCCGACGTAGCTGCTGACCGCGGTGACCGAGCGGTCCTTCTGGACGAGGCGCCGCTCCAGCCGGCTCGCGTCGCCGGTGGTGAGGACGTCCGTCAGCAGGTAGGTGGCGAGGAACGCCGGCAGGTCGGTGTCGGGGTCGGGCACCCGGTAGCCGACGGCGAGCGCGGGGCGCGGGGCCAGCTTGTCGGTGAGCGCCTCCCGGCGCTCCTCGGCGCGCACCGGCTCGGCGAAACTGCGCCGCGCCGGCACCGGGCGGGCCGGGATGGCGCCGAAGTACCGCTGGACGAGCTCGAGCGTCGCGTCGGGGTCGAACTCGCCGGCGACGGTCAGCACGGCGTTGCCCGGCGCGTAGAACTTGTCGAAGAAGTCAGCGGCGTCGTCGAGGCTGGCCGCCTCGAGCTCGGAGAAGTCACCGTAGCCGTTGTGGGCGTTCGGGAAGGTGTCGAAGGCGACCGGCGGGAGGGTGATCCACGGGAACCCGCCGTACGGCCGGTTCAGCACGTTGACCCGGATCTCCTCCTGCACCACCGCGATCTGGTTGTCCAGGTTCTCCCGGGTGATCCTCGGCGCGCGCATCCGGTCGGCCTCGAGGAACAGCGCCAGCTCCAGCGCGCCGGAGGGCAGCAGCTCGAAGTAGTCCGTGTGGTCGGGGTGTGTCGACCCGTTGAAGATGCCGCCGGCGGCCTGCACGTACTTCGGGTGCTCCGCCTTGCCCACGTTCTCGCTGCCCTGGAACATCAGGTGCTCGAACAGGTGGGCGAAACCCGTCCGCCCCTCCGGCTCCGAGCGGAAGCCCACGTCGTAGTGGACGGCGACAGCCACCACCGGGGCCGTCCGGTCCGGGGCGAGCAGCACCCGCAGGCCGTTGTCGAGCGTCACTCGCTGAACCGGGTACGAGGGGGCCGCCACGGTGGCCCTCACCGCGCTGGACGCGGGCGGGCCGGCGGCTGGGCGTGAGGACACATCGCCACGCTACTGCCCTCGCCGTCCGGCCGGCGACCTTCGGCGGGCTCCGTCGCCCCGCCAGGTCCCCCCACGCGGACCAGAGGACTACGAAAGGGCAACCCGAGCACCGTCAGGGATGACGGCGCCCACCACTGCCCGCGGCCGAGACCAGAAAGACGAGCACCGCGGCCACCGCCACCTGCAACAACAGTGTCAACAACCAGCCGCCGTCGACACTGGTGGCAACGACGAGACCGAGCGCCGCGCCCAGCAGACCGATCAGAACCGTCATGAGACAACCGATCGGCGCCCTGCGCCGCGCCGGGACGACCGCCCGACCCAGCAGGCCGACCACGGCACCGGTGAGCAGCACGCTGACGATGCCGGTAGGCGTGTCCACGGCACCGATTGTGCTCCCCGGGCCAGCCGGCACCCCCACCGACGGGCCGTGGGCGCAGACTGTCCCGGTGGGACAATTTCCGCCCGGGCTGGGCGGCTGCCTCGCCGGTGAGCTGCGCGAACTTGGTGACGAGATCATCGCCGCCATCGCGGGTGAGGTGCCCGCCTACGCCCGCCCACTCGAGGGGACGTTCGGACAGGGCGTACGGCGCGGCGTGGACGAGGCGCTGGCCCGTTTCCTCGCCATCGTCGAGGCGGGCCCGGACGCGGCCCCCGACCTGGCGGCCGGGCGCGACGTCTACGTGCGGCTCGGGCGCGGTGAGGTGCGGGCCGGCCGCTCCCTGGACAACCTGCTCAGCGCCTACCGGGTGGGTGCGCGGATCTCCTGGCGTCGGCTCGGTGAGGCCGCGCGCCACGCCGGCCTGGACGCCGCCGGCCTCGTGTCGCTCGCCGAGATGATGTTCGCCTACATCGACGGGATCTCGGCCGCCTCCGCGGAGGGCTACGCGCTGGCCCAGTTCGAGGTCGCCGGCCAGCGGGAACGGCTGTGGGACCGGCTCGGCGAGCTGCTGCTCTCCGGCGCCGACACCGTCACCATCGAGCAGGCCGCCGCCGCGGGGGCGTTCCGGCTGCCCGACCGGATGGCGGCCGTCCTGGTGCCGACCGGGCCCGACGGGCAGCTCCCCCCGCGGCTGCCCACCGGCTGCCCGCGCACCGGCCACGGCGTCGACTTCTGGCTGTTCGTCGGGGACGCCGACGAGCCGGCCCGGCGCGGCTGGCTGGCCGACCGCCTCGACGGCACGGGGGCGGTGGTGGGCCCGACCGTCCCCTGGCAGGAGGTGACAGGCAGCGTGGAGCGCGCCGGACTCGCCCGAACCGCCCGGCTGGCCGGTCGGCTGCCCACCACGGCCGGGCAGAACCCGCTGTTCACCGACGACCACCTGACCGCCCTGCTGCTGGCCCGCGACCCGGGGCTGCTCGACGACCTCACCCGCCGCCGGGTCGCCCCGCTCGCCGGGCTGCCCGAACGCACCCGGGCCAGGCTGGCCGAGACCCTGCTCTACTGGCTCGCCCTGCACGGGCAGCGCCGGCTGGTGGCCGAGCGGCTGCACATCCACCCGCAGACCGTCCGCTACCGGGTCAGCCAGCTGCGCGAGCTGTACGGCGACGCGCTGGACGACCCCGACACCCGCTTCGAGCTTGAGCTCGTCCTGCGCGCCCTGACCGGCCAGCGCCCGGGCGACCCGACAGCGGCACCCAGGCCGGGGCCGCCGTCAATGCCACGCCAGGGCGTCCCCGCGGCCGCGAGGCAGGACGTCCCGACGGTGGCGCGGCAGGGCCCGGCGGGCACGGGAAAGCCGGTTCGGGCCGGCTGACGGGCGGTTCACGCTACCGTCCGTACTGTGCGGGTGGGCTCGTTCAACGTGATGCACGGCCTGTCTCTCGCCGACGGACGGGTCGAGGTGGACCGCTTCGCCGCGGCCGTCGCCGACCTCGACTGCGACGTCCTCGGCCTGCAGGAGGTCGACCTGGCACAGCCCCGCTCGGGCGGCGGGGACCTCGCAGCCGCCGCCGCGACGGCGCTCGGCGCCCCCGACACCGGATGGCGCTTCGCCCCCACCGTGTACGGCACCCCCGGGCACCACTGGCGCCCGGCGGAGGGCGAGCGCCGCGGCGACGAGCCCGCCTACGGAATCGCGCTGGTCAGCAGGTTGCCGGTGCACCGGTGGTGGGTGGTTCCGCTCGGCCGCGCCCCGGTGCGCTCCCCGATCCTCGCCCCGGGGGCGAACCGCCGGGCCCGGCTCATCCTGCTCGACGACGAACCGCGGGTCGCGCTCGCCGCCGTCGTCGAGACCACAAGCGGACCACTGACGGTGGTGACCACCCACCTGTCCTTCGCCCCGGGGTGGAACGCCTTCCAGCTTCTCCGGCTGGTGCGGAGGCTGCGCGGCGTCGACGGGCCGGTCGTGCTGCTCGGCGACCTGAACCTGCCGGGCCGGCTGCCGACCGCCCTCACCGGATGGCGCCGGCTGGCCGCCCACCGCACCTACCCCGCGCACGCCCCCCGGGTGCAGCTCGACCACGTGCTCGCCCGCGGCGCGGTGGGCACTGTCGCCGCCAGCGAGGCCCGCCGGACCCAGATCTCCGACCACCTCGCGCTCCTCACCGACATCCGCCGATAGCCGCGCGGGCCGGGCCAGGCCGGAGCGGGGGTCAGGCCGCGGCGCGCGCGGCCAGGGGACGGCGACGCAGGCCCGGGTCCGCCAGGGCTGCGGGTTGGTAGGCCTGGTCGAGGGTGCCGATGTCGGTGCCGGGCGGGACGATCTCGTCGATGCGGTCGAGGATGTCGTCGGTGAGGGCGACGTCCAGCCCGGCGAGCAGGCTGTCGAGGTGATCCATGGTGCGGACGCCGATCAGTGCGCTGGTGACGCCGGGGTGGGCGATGGCGAACGCCATCGCGAGGTGGGGCATGGGCAGTCCCGCCTCGGCGGCGAGGGGGATGAGCTTTTCGACCACGTCGAGCCGATGCTCGTCGTTGAGATGCTGGACCAGGCCGGCGCGCAGTAGGCCGTTGTGCTGGTCCCGGCGGACGCGGCCGGTGAGCATTCCCTGGCCGAGTGGGCCCCAGACCAGGGTGCCCAGGCCCAAGCGTTGGGTGGTGGGCAGGATCTCGCGTTCGATGCCGCGGTTGAGGATGGAGTAGGCCGGCTGCTCGGTGTGGAATCGCGCGAGGCCGCGCCGCTCGGCGACCCACCGGGCCTCGACGATGTCGGAGACGGGGGTCTGCGACGCGCCGATCGCGCGGACCTTGCCGCTGTGGATCAGGTCGGTCAGCGCGGAGAGGGTCTCCTCGAGGTCGGTGTGGGGATCGGGGCGGTGAAGCTGGTAGAGATCGATGTGGTCGGTCCGCAGGCGGCGCAGCGAGTTCTCCACGGCGGCGACGATCCAGCGCCGTGAGGCGCCCTGCTGGTTGGGGTCCTGCCCGATCGGGCGGCTGAACTTGGTGGCGAGCACGACGTCGTCGCGGCGCCCTTCCAGGGCCTTGCCGACGATGTCCTCGGAGTCGCCGTAGGCGTCGGCGGTGTCGACGAAGTTGATGCCGGCATCCAGCGCCTTGTGGATGATGCGGGCCGAGTCCTCGGGGGCGTTGCCCATGACCGTGGCGAACATCAGGGTGCCCAGCGCGTAGGGGCTGACCTGGATGCCGGTCCGACCGAGGGTGCGGTACTGCATGGGTTCTCTCCCTGTGATGGTCGGCACCGGGTGGCTGCCGTAGGCTGCGGTAAGCGGAATGCCTTTCCGGAACTATACGGAAAGCTTTTCCGCTTATGCAAGCGGAGTGATCAGACGGAGGTGACGTGGTGTCTCGGAACGGGACGCAGGCCGGGGTCTCACCGCCCGGCTCCGCGAAGCCGGGCGGTGGCGAACCGGCGCCGCGGCGGCGCGCCGACGCGCGACGCAACGTCGATGCGTTGGTCGAGGCCGCGAGGACCGTCTTTGCCACCTCCGGCGTGGACGCACCGGCGAAGGAGATCACCGACCTGGCCGGCGTAGGAGTCGGCACGCTGTACCGGCACTTCCCGCAGCGCTCTGATCTGGTCAAAGCCGTGGTGGAAAACGGAATCGACGCCGTCGCCGACGCGGGCCCGACCCTGAGCGCCAGGCACGAACCGGCGGAAGCGCTCATCAGATGGATCGACCGGTTCACCGAACTGCTCGCGACCAAACGCGGACTCGCCTCAGCGCTGCACTCGGGCGATCCGGCGTTCCAGGGGCTGCCCGGCTACTTCCTGCAGCGGCTCGGCCCCACCCTCACGGCACTGCTCGCCGCAGCGGTGGCCGACGGCGCGGTTCGCGATGACATCAGCGCCGAGGATCTCCTGCACGCCCTCACTGCGCTGTGCCAGCCTGTACCCGGGCGAGGGCCCGAGCACAACCAGCGCGTCGTCGCCGTCCTTCTCGACGGCCTACGCCGCGGCGCCACGCAGCGGCCCCCCGCCGCGTCCTAGGCGGTGCTGTCGGAGGTGCCGTCGGAGGTGTTGCCGGTGGACCAGGCACGGCCCGAGAGCAGGGCGGTGATCTCGTCCTCGCCGAGCAGCGGCGGGCGCACGACTCGCCCGGACGCGACGTAGAAGTAGGCCGCGTCGACGTCCGCCACGGCCACGCCGCGGACCCGCGCCCAGGCGACCCGGTAGACCGCGAGCTGGACGGGATCGGCGGCCTCCGAGCCGGTCTTCCAGTCGACGACCTCCCAGCGCCCACCGCCGAGCTCGTAGACGGCGTCGATGCGCCCCCGCACCGCGCGCCCGCCGATCATCACCTCGAACGGCGCCTCCAGGGCGAACGGGCGGCGGGCGCCGTACGGGCTGGCCAGGAAGGCCGCCTGCAGGCCGGAGAGGTCGCGGTCGTCCGTGAGGACGGCGGCATCTGCGGCGTCGGCGAGGTCCTCGACGTCGATGAGCGGCCGCTGGTCGAACATCTCCTCCACCCAGGCGTGGAAGCGGGTTCCCCGCCGGGCCTGCGGCACCGGCCGGCGCGGCACCGGCCGGGCCAGGTCGCGGGCGAACTCGACCGGGTCGGCCCGCATCCGCACGATCTCGGAGGCGGTCAGGCTCGCCGGGATCGGGACGTCCCGGAACGGGGCCCGGGCCACGCGCTCCTCGGCGAGCAGCAGCGCGGCTTCGCGGTCGAGCTCGGCGAGCAGGGCCCGCTCGCGGGCGGTCATCCCGCCCGGCTCGTCGACCAACGGGGCCTGGCCGGAGCGGATCATCGCCAGGGCCTCGGCGACGCCCGCCGCCGCCTCCCGCCGGCGGGCGAACGCCACCGGCTCGTAGGGCGCCGGCCACGCGAACTCCACCGGGACGGCCAGCGCGGGGTTGCCGCCCCGCTCCGGTTCGGAGGTCCACACGTCCACCCGCCCGTTCCCCTCGGCCGCGTGGTCGTGCAGCTCGGCGAGGAACACCGAGGGGCCACGCCTGGTGCGCTGGGTCGGCCCCCACCAGTGGCCGCTGCCGAGCAGCACCGACTTCGCCCGGGTGAACGCGACGTAGGCCAGCCGCCGCTCCTCGCGCTCCTGGTACTCCCGGCAGTCCTCGGTGTAGGCCTCCAGGGCCGCCTTCGAGTCGTCGAGCTCGTAGGACGGCAGCTCGGCCGCGTCGCCGCGCAGCGGGGTCGGCAGCACCCCGGTCGTGGTCGGCCACCTGTCCCGCACCGTCAGGTCGGGAAAGACCCCACGACTCAGGTTGGGCACGGCCACGACCTCCCATTCGAGGCCCTTCGCCCGGTGCATGGTCATCAGCGCGACGGCGTCCGCGCCGGACGGCCCGGTGATGTCCAGCCCGCGTTCGTGCTCGCGGGCCGCCCGTAGGAAGCCGAGGAAGGACGTCAGCGAGTTCGGCCCGTCGGGGTCGTCGAAGTCGGCCGCCGCGTCGAGGAAGGAGGCCAGGTTCTCCCGGCGGCGCGCCGCCACGGCACGCGGGCTGGCGGCGAGCTCGACGTCCAGCCCGATCGTGGAGATCACCCGGTGGAGCAGGTCGAGCAGCCCGTCGCCGACGTGCGCGCGCAGCGCCGCCAGCTCCGCGCCGAGCCGGGCGGCCCGCTCCCGTCCCTGGGCCGAGATCTCCTCGCCGGGGTCGGTGAGGGCGTCGGCGAGGGCGACGACGTCGCACGGGTCGACCCCGGCGACGGCCTCCGCCAGCGCGCTCCCGTCGCCGTCCCCGCCGGCGGCCGTGGGTGCGGTCGTGCCGGTGGTGCGCAGCAGCGCCCGCGCGCGGCGGCCCAGCGCGGCCAGGTCGCGCGGGCCGAGGCGGACCCGCGGCCCGGTGAGCAGCCGGACGAGCGCCGCGTTGGCGACCGGCGAGTCCAGCACCTCCAGCACGGCGACGACGTCGGCGACCTCGGGCAGGTCCAGCAGGCCGGCGAGGCCCACCACCTCGACCGGCAGCCCGGCGGCCGTCAGCGCCGTGTGCAGCGCGCGGACGTCCGAGCGGGCCCGCACGAGCACGGCCATGTTCCCGGGCCGCTCCCCCGCCGCGACCAGCTCGGCCAGCCGGGCGGCGACCCAGGTGACCTCCTGCGCCCAGCTCTCGTGCAGCGCCACCAGGGTCCGCCCGGCGGCGACGACGTCTGCCCGGGGACGCAGCTCGACGACGTGGTGGCGGGCCCGCAGCGGGGCCGCCACCGCGTTGGCCAGCGTCAGCAGCCGGCCGCCGCTGCGCTGGTTCACCGACAGCAGGTACCGCGCGGACGGGGTGCCGTCCGCGTGCGGGAAGTGATCGGGGAAGTTGTCCAGGTTGGCCACCGACGCGCCCCGCCACCCGTAGATCGCCTGGCAGGGGTCACCGACGGCGGTCACCGGATGGCCGCCGCCGAACAGCCCGGCCAGCATCGTGCGCTGGGCGACGGAGGTGTCCTGGTACTCGTCGAGGAGCACCACGCCGAACCGTGTCCGCTCGGCGGCGCCGACCTCCGGGGAGTAGCGGGCCAGCCGGGCGGCGAAGGTGACCTGGTCGCCGAAGTCGAGGACGTCCCGGCCGCGCCGGGCCGCCCGGTAGTCGGCGACGAGGCCGGCGAGCTCACGCCGCCCCCGGGCCGTGGCCGCCATCCGGCGCAGCTCCTTGCGCAGGCCCTTCGTGCCCGGTCGCAGCGCCGCGCTCGCCAGGGCCGCCATCGCCCGGTCGAACAGGTCCGCGTCGAAGGCCATCAGGTCGTCGGCGGAGACGAGGTGCTCGCTCATCTCCCCGTCGAGCGCGACGAGGTCGGCGACGAGCGCGGGCATCGACTTCGTCAGCGCCTCGACGCGGCCGCGGTGGGCGCGGGCGACGCGGGCCGCGAGCTGGTAGCGCGCGGCCGCGACGAGCATCCGGGTGTCGGGCTCGAGGCCGAGCCGCAGCGCGTGCTCGCTGACGAGACGCCCGGCGTAGGCGTGGTAGGTGCCGATCGTCGGCTCGTCGGCGTCGTCCGCGGCCGGCTGGCCGGGGACGTTCTCGCGGGCGCGGCGCAACGCCGTCCGCACCCGGCCGGCCAGCTCGGCGGCGGCCTTGTTCGTGAACGTCAGGCCCAGCACCCGCCCCGGCTCGACCTGACGGGTGGCCACCAACCAGACCACACGGGCGGCCATCACGGACGTCTTGCCCGACCCGGCGCCGGCGATGACGACAGCCGGCTCCAGCGGCGCGGTGGCCGCGGCCAGCTGTTCGTCGGTGTACGGGACGCCGAGCAGCTCCCGCAGGTACTCCGGCTCCGGCACCGGGCCGGTCATGGCACCGCCCGCGCCTGCCGGCTCCGGGTCGAGACCGGGAAGCACCTGCTCGGCGGCCCCCGCCGCGCCGGTCAATCGATCACCTGCTCCCCCTCCGGCCGCCCCGGGCAGCACCGACGGAACGAACACATGGTGCACCCCTCGCCGGGGGTGGGCCGGAAGGACTCGGTCGTCACGGTCCGCACCGCGTTCTCGACCATGTCGTCGATCCACGCCCGGCCGCCGGGAAGCGCGTCCTGACGCTGCACCTCGGGCGGCCCCGGTTCCTCCGCCGGCAGGCGCGGGCCGGTGTTGTCGCCGCCCGCGTCCCGCCGGAGCTGCACCAGCTCCGCCCCGCCGGGCACCGCCGCCGGCCGCTCACCGGCGGTGGACGGCGCCCCGCCGGTGGACGGCTCCCCGACCCAGGACGGGTCCCCAGCCCCGGGCACCTCGCCGGGCGCGGTCGGATCGCCGGGCGCGGTCGGATCGCGGCGGCGGGCGGCCTCGTCCAGTACCGGGTCGAGGGCGCCCTCGCGGACGGCGAGCTGGTAGCTGCCCAGCTGTGCGTGGGTCGCCAGGTCACGCCGGCTCGGCGGCGTCCGGCCGGTCTTGAAGTCGACGACGTGCACCCCGCCGGCGTCGTCGAGCTCGACCCGGTCGATGAAGCCGCGCAGCCGCACGACCCGGCCCGCCACCTCGATGTCGCAGGAGAAACGCACCTCGGACGCGACGACCTCGCGGCCGCGCTGCGCGGCGTGCCACTCGAGGAACCGGCCGAGCGCCTCCCGCGCCGCCGCGCGTTCCTGCTCGGAGCGCCACCGCGAGTCGAACTCCAGATGCCGCCAGACCAGGTCGAGCCGCGCGTCGAGGGCCTCGAGCCGCGCCTGCGTCCGGCCCGTCGTCACCTCGTCGGCCAGCGCGTGCACGACCTTGCCGAAGCCCTGCGCGGGCGACGCCGGCTCGGCCGCGTTCGCCTCGTGCTCCAGGAACCAGCGCAGCCCGCAGGAGCTCAGGCCCGACAGCGAGGACCCCGAGAGCCGGATCGGCGCGTCGGGCGCGACGACCGGGACGTCCGAGCTCGTCACGTCCAGCAGGCCCCACCAGCGGTCCGGATGGGCGGCGGGGACCAGCACCCGGCCGGTCTCGTCGGAGGCGGCGGCCAGGGCCGCGAGCCGGACCCCCGCGGCTTCCCGCATCGCCGCCGACGCCTCCGGGTCGACTGTCAGCCGCCGCAGCGCGGCGACCAGGCCGACCAGGGTGAGCGGACGCGGCGGGCGGGCCCGGACGCTCTCCACCTGCACCCCGAGCTCGGCCAGGAACCGACTGGGCTGCTCCCCGTCGTCGTCGGCGCCGTCCACCGCGGTCACCACCAGGCGGCGGCGCGCCCGGGTGAGCGCCACATAGAACAGGCGACGCTCGTCGGCGAGCAGCTCCTCCCTGGTCCGCGGCGGGCGGACGCCGCCGTTGCGCGGCGAGTCGAGCTGCTCGGCCCCGAGCAGGGTGTGCCGCTGGCGCAGGTCCGGCCAGACGCCGTCCTGCACGCCGCAGACGACCACGACCTCCCATTCCAGCCCCTTGGAGCGGTGCGCGGTGAGCAGCCGGACGGTGGCCGGGCGACCGGCCCGGGCCTGCGCCGTCTCCGGCGCGATCTGCTGGCGGGTCAGCTCCTCGACGACGGAGCTCACCCCGAAGCCCGGCCCGCGCCGCTCACCGAGACGCCCGACGGCGTCGAACAGCGCGACGACGGCGTCGAGGTCACGGTCGGCCGACCGCCCGGCCGGCCCGCCGACCGCGGACGCCCGCTCCAGCCTGGGGCCCCACTCGCTGGCCGTCCACAGTGTCCACAGCGCGTCCTCCGGGGCCGCCCCCCGCCGCAGCTCGGCGCGCACGGTTCGCAGCAACCGCCCGAGCCGGCGCGCGGGCGCGGCGAGCTCGTCCGGGACGGCGAGCAGAACCCGCTCCGGATCGGCGACCGCCTCGCGCAGCAGCTCGGCCGAGGACGCGGGCAGACCGAGCACCGACCCGTCCGCCTCCGGTGCCGAGCGCGGCTCCGGCAGGGCGATCGGGCCGACGGCGTCGTGGGCAGTGCTGTCGCGGGCAGTGCTGTTTCTGGCAGTGGTGCTCCGGGCAGCTGTGTCCCGGGCAGCGGCGCGGGCGGCGGCGTCGTGGGCGCGCAGCTCGCGGCCGAGGGCGCGCAGGCCGGCCGGGTCCGCGCCGCCCAGCGGGGAGGTCAGCAGCGCACGCGCCGTCTCCGGCGTCAGCTGGACCGCCGGGTCGTCCGCGCAGCGCAGGGCCGTGAGGAGCAGCGCCGCCGCCGGCTCCCGCGCCGGCGGGAGCTCCCCACCCGCCACGCTCACCGGGACGCCCGCCGCCGTCAGCACCCGGCGCAGCAGCCCGAGCGGCGCGGTGGAGCGGACCAGGACGGCCATGTCGTCCCAGTCGACGCCGTTCTCGAGATGCTCGCGGCGCAGCAGCTCGGCGATCGCCTCCGCCTCGGCGCCGGCCGTCGGATAGGTGCGGGCCGCGACCTGGCCCGGCCCGACGGCCCCCACGGAGACAAGATCACGGTGCGCGCGGACGTGGCGGACCGGCAGGCCCGCCGAGGGAAGCGACGCCGCGACGCGGCGGGAGGCGGCCAGCGGCGCCGGGGCCATCCGACGGCACCGCCGCAGCGCGGCGACGGGCGCCGGCGAGCCGTCGGCGCGGGGGAACCGGTTCGGGAAGTCGAGCAGGCCCCGGACCTCCGCCCCGCGGAAGGCGTAGATCGACTGGTCCGGGTCACCGAAGACGACCAGGTCCCCCCCGCCGCCGGCGACGGCGGTCAGCAGCCGCTCCTGCGCCGGGTCGGTGTCCTGGTACTCGTCGACGAACACCGCCCGGTACCGCTGCCGCAGCTGGGCGAGGACGTCCGGCTCGGCGGCGAGGTTCGCCGCGGCGTGCACCAGGTCGGCGTAGTCGAGGGCTCCCTCCGCGCCGAGCGCGTCGAGGTAGTCGCCGTAGAACTCGGCGACGGCCGCCCAGTCGGAGCGGCCCACCCGCCGGGCGATGCGCGCCAGCGCCGGCGGATCGACGCCGATCTCCCGGGCCCGCGTGAGCAGCATCCTGATCTCCTCGGCGAAGCCGCGGGTGTTCAGACAGCCGGCGAGTGGATCAGGCCAGACCGGACGTCCCAGCTCGCGGGAGCCTTCGATGAGGTCGCGCAGCCGGGCGTCCTGCTCGGGGCCCGACAGCAGGCGGAAGCCGCCGAGCGGGGTGGCGGCGCCGTACGCGCGCAGCAGCCCGAGGCACCAGGCGTGGAACGTCCACGCCGCCGGCCCCACGGCGGCCGCCCCGAGCCGGACGGCGAACCGTTCGCGCAGGTGGCGGGCGGCCCGCCGACTGAACGTGAGCACCAGCAGGGACGCCGGATCCGCCCCGGCCTCGATCCGCCGGGCGACTGCCTCGACCAGGGTTGTGGTCTTTCCCGTTCCCGGACCGGCGAGGACTAGTAGCGGACCACCGGCGTGTCCCACCACGTCGGTCTGCGCCGTGTCCAACACGATGGGTCCGGCCACCGGGACGAAGGGCGACACCAGGCGAAACGACGGCCGCCGGGCAGGGCGGGCAGGCGTCGGCACGGTGACCACGCCGCACAGCACATCACGACACTCTGACAAGATCGCCAAAGCACGGACGAGGTCGGCGCCGATGGCACGGAAGTGCTGTCAGCGCGACGACACCGGCACCCTTTGGAGCAGCACAAAGATGAGTACGAATACCACCAAAAGTGTCGAAACAGCTGCGAGTCGACGTCGGAACGTGGCAGTTTCACCGAGCATGACGGACGACGACGTCCCGGCCGGTCATTCCACGCGGACCGCGCCGGAGGCCCAGGGGGCATCCACCGGACGACGGGCACGACGGCCACAGGCCGACGCCTCGGCCCCGGCGCGGGCGGTCACGGCACCACGCCCACGAGCCGGCACGGCGGACGGCCCCGGCGATGACGGTAGCGTCGCGACGGTGACCGGCCCGTTCGCCAGGACGGCCGGCGACGCCGTCGCGGGCGGCGGCGAGTACGCCGGCCGGGTCGCCTTCGTGACCGGATCCGGCTCGGGAATCGGCGCCGCCTGTGCCCGCCGGCTGGCCGCGGCCGGCGCCTTCGTCGTCCTGGCCGACCGGGACACCGTCGCGGCCAAGGAGGTCGCCGGCGAGATCGAGGCGGCCGGCGGCACCGCACTGGCGGTGGCGGTCGACGTCGCCGACCCGGAGTCGGTCGCCCAGGCCGTCGCCACGGCGATCGAGGCCGGTGGACGGCTCGACCTCGCGGTCAACAACGCGGGCATCGCCACCGACCGGGCCCCGCTGGAGGACATCTCCCTCGCCGACTGGGACCGGGTTCTCGCGGTCAACCTCTCCGGCGTCTTCTACAGCATGCGCGCCGAGATCCCGGCGATGCTCGCGGCCGGCGGCGGCTCGATCGTCAACATGGCCTCCGTGCTGGGCACGGTCGGCCTACAGGGCACACCGGCCTACGTCGCCGCCAAGCACGGCGTGATCGGACTCACCAGGGTGGCCGCGCTGGACAACGCGACGCGCGGAATCCGGGTCAACGCGGTGGCACCCGGGTTCATCGACACCACGATGGTCAGCTCACACCGCGGGGCGCGCTTCTTCCAGCCGATGAACCGGCTGGGGACCGCCGCCGAGGTCGCCGAGGTCGTCCACTTCCTGCTCTCCGACCGCGCGTCCCTGGTGACCGGCAGCGTCTACTCAGCTGACGGAGGGTTCACCGCCCGCTGACCGCACAGGCGGGCCCCAGCCGACCGGAGTCGGTACCGGCCCGGGCCCCAACGCCGGCTGAACCCCGACGTCGACCGGGGATCAGCGCAGGTGGAGGCCCAGCGGCTGGTGGAGATCGGCGCCAGCCGAGGATCAGGCTGGCGCAGAATCAGGGCCGGTCAGGGCAGGTGACGCCGTCCCAGCGGGCTGCCGCGAGATCGACCCGATCACCGCCGGGCCGCAACGGGGTGCTGTCCGCGCGCAGGCGTCGCAGTGCCTCGGCGGGCGCGGCGGGGTTCGGCTCCCCGGACGCGCGAATCACCCGGTGCCACGGGACGTCGTCCTCGTGACCGTGCCGTGAAAGCACCGCGCCCACGGTGCGCCCGGTGCCGGCGCCGACGAACTCGGCGACGTCACCGTAGGTCATGACCTTGCCGGCCGGTATCCGGGTGACGGCCTCGAGGACGGCCATCGCGTGGGGGCTCGGCCTTCCCCCGATGTGGATCCGCGTCGCGACACCCGCCGAAACGGTGTCGGGAGACCGCCCCCGTCGAGGCCCGCCGGGCCCATCCGTCGCCCGCGCCATGCCCACCGACCTCCCCAACGCTTTTTCTCCGGGGCTCGCCCTTCCCCGTGCTCGGCCAGCCTCCCCGAGGCTGGTCTCGCACAGCCCAGATTCCTCTCAGCCCGGAACCACGGATTCCCACCCGCACCACCAGATCGCCATCTAGCGGACAAACACCCCATCCGGCGGGGTTGCCTGCTCGCCCTTTGGCATCCTTCTCGCCCTTCGGGAGCGGAATCCGCCGAGATCGACCCCCGAAACGGCGAGGACGGAATCAAAGGGCGAGGACACGATGGTCCGCAAGGCCTCCGGCACGACCGTGGCGGGTGAGTGCGGCTGTGCCGACGCACTCACCCGCCACAGATCTTCCGGGCGCACGCCCACCCAGGAGACGCGGGGGCTGACGGTTGGGGAGACGGATCAGTAGACGGGGAGGGTCTTGTCCACCTGGGTGGCCCAGGCGGTCACGCCGCCCTGGACGTGGACGGCGGTGGCGAAGCCGGCGCCCTTGAGGGTCGCGAGGGCCTCGGCCGAGCGCACCCCGCTCTTGCAGTAGACGACGACCCGCCGGTCCTGGGGCAGCTCGGCCAGGTGCGCCGGCAGCTCCCCCTTCGGGATGAGGCGCGCGCCGGGGATCCGCACGATCTCCCACTCCGCGGGCTCACGGACGTCGATCAGCTCGATCGGCTCGCCGCCGTCCAGCATGGTCCTCAGCTCGGCGGCGGTGATCGTGGAGCCGGCCGCCGCGAGCTGGGCCTCCTCGGAGACCACGCCGCAGAACGCCTCGTAGTCGATGAGCTCGGTGATCGACGGGTTCTTCCCGCACAGCGGGCACTCCGGGTCCTTGCGCACCTTGATCGTCCGGTAGGACATCTCCAGGGCGTCGTAGACCATCAGCCGGCCGACGAGCGGGTCGCCCACCCCGGTCAGCACCTTGATGGCCTCCGTGGTCTGGATCGACCCGATGGAGGCGCAGAGCACACCGAGGACACCGCCCTCGGCGCACGAGGGGACCATGCCCGGCGGAGGCGGCTCGGGGTAGAGGCACCGGTAGCACGGGCCGTGCTCGGCCCAGAAGACGCTCGCCTGACCGTCGAACCGGTAGATGGAACCCCACACGTAGGGCTTGCCGAGCAGCACGCAGGCGTCGTTGACCAGGTAGCGGGTCGCGAAGTTGTCGGTGCCGTCGACGATCAGGTCGTACTGGGCGAAGATCTCCATCACGTTGGAGGTGTCCAGCCGGGTCTCGTGGATCACCACGTTGACCAGCGGGTTGATCTCCCGGACGGAGTCGCGGGCGGACTCGGCCTTGCTCCGGCCGACGTCGGACTGCCCGTGGATGATCTGGCGCTGCAGGTTCGACTCGTCCACCACGTCGAACTCGACGATGCCCAGCGTCCCCACCCCGGCCGCGGCCAGGTACATCAGGGTCGGCGAGCCCAGGCCACCCGCACCGACGGCGAGGACCCTCGCGTTCTTCAGGCGCTTCTGCCCGTCCATCGCGACGTCGGGAATGATCAGGTGCCGCGAGTACCGGCGGACCTCGTCGACGGTCAGCCCCTCGGCGGGGGAGACCAGGGGCGGTAGTGACACGTTGCTCCTCGCCTTCTCTGTCGTACCACCCGACGATGCCACAGCCGCCCGGTCCGGCAGCCGTGATCGGCGGTTCGCGCGACCGCCGACAGCCCACCGATCTCCGGACGGGCCGCCGCAACGGGCGCTCCACATGGTGCAGCGCGTCCCCGGGCCCGGGTGTTCCCCACCCTGCCCGGGACGTCCGGCACCCGCGCGGGGGTCAGGCCGAGCGGCGGGTGGGCCGGGAGCTGACGACCTCGTCGGCCGCCGTGTCCGCCTTCTCCTTCCGGCTCCGGCTCGGCTGGCCCTTCCGGGCCCCGGCCCGGGCGGAGCCAGCCTCGGCCGGGGCCGCCCGCGCGGAGCCGGAGCTCTGGCCGTCACGGCCGGTCCGGGCCGCCTCGATGCTTGCTCGCAGCGCCGCCATCAGGTCACCGGCCGCGTCGACGCCGGGCTGCTCGGAGGGAGGTGCGACGACGTCCCGGCCGGCGATCTTGGCGTCGATCACGGCCTGGAGCGCCTCGCGGTACCCGTCGCGGAACTTCGTGGGGTCGAAGTCGGCGGCGAGGGTGTCGATCAGTGAGCTCGCCATCGCCAGCTCCTGCGGCCGGACGTCCACCTGCTCGTCGAGGACGTCGAACTCGGGCTCGCGGACCTCGTCCGGCCACAGCATTGTTTCCAGGACGAAGACGTCGTCGCGGACCCGCAGCGTCGCGAGCTGCTCGCGCTGGCGCAGCGCGATCTTGACCAGTGCGACCCGCCCCGAGCCGGCGAGCGCGTCGCGCAGCAGGACGTACGGCTTGAGGCCGGTGCGGTCCGGCTCGAGGTAGTAGCTCTTCGCGAAGTAGATCGGATCGACCTGCTCGAGGGGGACGAACCCCAGCACGTTGATCGAGCGGGACGTCGTCAGCGGCAGGTTCGTGAAGTCGTCGTCGGTGAGGACGACCATCTCCCCGTCGGGGAGCTCGTAGCCTTTCGCGATGTCGGCGTAGGCGACCTCCTCGCCGTCGGTCGCGGCGACCCGCCGGTACCTGACCCGAGCGCCGTCCGAACGCCTGACCTGGTGGAACGAGACGTCACGCTCCTGGGCCGCGGGGTAGAGCCGGATCGGGATCGACACCAGACCGAAAGAGATCACACCCTTCCAAATCGAACGCATGTTCACCCCTCACGTCGACTCAACCCAATAGTGACCCACCAGAAGCCCACTGGGAAGCCACGCGGACGAAACGTCGCCTGCGGCCCCGTCGACGGGAATCGACGCGGTCGGTGGGGGTATCGGTGACACGCACCATCGGAAGACACCGACCACCGGAAGACGCCGACCAGCCCGAGAGACCGACCAACGCCGAGGGAGACACCCGATGAGGTCACCGACCGACCCCCCGCTGGACGTCCCGGACGCCGACGCCGCCGAGCAGTCCCGGGAGCTTCGCCCGTCGGGGACGACGCAGGCGGGGCTCGTCGAGGGCGCTCAGGGCACCCAGGCCCGCGAGGTCGACGAGTTCGACGCGGTCGAGCAGAGCATCGTGGTCGACCAGGACGACGAGGAGGAATACAGGTAGGCCCCGGTCGGAGCCGGCATCCGGGGGGCGGCCGACCATCGCGGGTACTGTTGGCCACATGTCTGCGCGGCCGCGCACCGACGGCTCGCGCCTGATCGACCTAGCGTCTGATCGACCTAGCGTCTGATCGACGATGCCGGTGACCGACGGGGAGGTACGCCGGTGACAGCCGAGCCCGCGGCGCCACAGTCGCGGCCGGGCCGAACTCCTCGGCTCCCCCGCACAGCGCGCCGCTTCCAGCTGCTTGGGGCCGCCCGCGAGGTGTTCGTCGCCCAGGGCTACCACGCGGCCGCGATGGACGAGATCGCCGAGCGGGCCGGGGTGAGCAAGCCGGTGCTCTACCAGCACTTCCCCGGCAAGCTCGACCTCTATCTCGCGCTGCTCGACGAGCACTCCGAGAAGCTGGTCTCGGCCGTGCGCGCGGCGCTCGCCTCGACCACGGACAACCACATCCGGATCGAACGCTCGATCCGGGCCTACTTCGACTTCGTCGCCGACCCCAGCGGCGCGCACCAGCTCGTCCTGGAGTCCGACCTGCGCAGCGAGCCGGCCGTCCGGCAGCGGGTGGAGAACACCTCGGCGCAGTGCGTGCGCGCGATCGCCGCCACCATCGTCGCGGACACCGGGCTCCCCCAGGAGGAGGCCGACCTGCTGGCGATGGGGCTGGTCGGGCTGGCCGAGTCGGGCGCGCGCTGGTGGCTGCTGCGCGAGGGGCGGGTGTCGAAGGAACGTGCCGTGGAGTCGCTGGTCGAGCTCGCCTGGCGTGGCATCGCCGGTTACCCACAGCAGCCCGCCACCGAGGCGCCCTGACCCGGCCGCCGGCGCGGACGTGTGCCGGCAGCGAACAGCGCTCCACAGCACCCGAACGACGGCCCGCAGGCCATAGTGTGGGCGCTGATCGTCCGTCGGCGGCGGTGGCCGTCGCGGAGAAGTGCCCCTGGAAACTCGACCACGCGGAGGTTATCGAGTGGAGGTCAAGATCGGGATCAAGCACGTCGGTCGTGAGCTGGTACTGGAGAGCACCCAGTCACCGGACACGGTCGCCGCGCTGATCAGCGAGGCGGTCGACGGCAAGACCGGACTTCTCACCCTCGTGGACGAGAAGGGGCGTCGGGTCGTCGTGCCCGTCGACGCGCTCGCCTACGTCGAGATCGCGGAGTCCGAATCGCGTCGGGTCGGCTTCGGCACCGCCTGACAGACCAGCAGACCGGCGCGGCGTCGGCCCCTCGAGGTGAGATGTGCCCTCACCGTCACACCTCACCTCGACGGCCGGCGTCCGCATCCGGGCGGCCCCATCCCGGCAGCCCGGTCAGGTCCCCGCTCCCGCGTTGGTCAGGTCTCCCCTAGGCGGAGAGGCCGAGCGCCGACATCCGCCGGCCGTGCGCGGCCATGATGCGGTTGAAGATGCCGGCGATCTCCTGCAGGTCCCCGACGCCGGCGAGCAGGCCGGTCAGCGCGTCCCGGTCCACCGCGACCCGCTGGGCCTGTGTCAGCGCCTCCCCCACCAGCCGGCGCGCCCACAGCGCGAGCCGGCCCGCCACCACCGGGTTGGTCGCGATGGCGGCCCGCACCCGCTCGACGGCGAACGCCGCGTGGCCGGTGTCGGCGAGCACGCTGAGCACCAGGGCACGCGCCTGCGGAGCGAGCCGGCCGGCGATCTCCCGGTAGAAGTCCGCCGCGATGTTGTCTCCCACGTACGCCTTGACCAGGCTCTCCAGCCAGTCCGACGGCGCGGTCAGGTTGTGGAACGCGGTCAGCGCCGGCACGAACGGCCCCATGGCCTGCTCCAGGTCGACCCCGAGCCGGGTCAGCTCGCGCTCGATGGCCTCGAAGTGCGCGAACTCGGCCGCGGCCATCCGGCCGAGCGCGATCTTGTCCGCGAGCGTGGGGGACATACGGGCGTCCGTCGCCATCCGCTCGAAGGCGGTCAGCTCGCCGTACGCGAGCAGGCCGAGCAGGTCGACGAGCGCCGGGTCGGCGGTGCCGGGCACGGCGAGCGCGGGGTCCGCGGCGACCGGCGCGCCGGTCGCCTCAGTTGCGTCGGTCACATCGGTCGCATCGATCGCCCCGTTCACATCAGCGGGAAGGGTTCCGGTCCGGGTCTGCGAGGTCTGCGCCACAGCGCGATTCTGGCACCCCGCGGCCCGCGCACCGCGGCGCGAGCCCGGCCCGGCGCTTGGTGCCACGGCTCGGCAACCGCACCCCAACAGCGTCGAGCGCCCTGGTAGCGGCTCCGGCGGCGGCCCGGAGTGCGGCCCGCGCGACGGCGCCGCCCGGTGCCCGCGCCGGGCGGCGCCGGCACCTGTGAGCCCCTCGACGAACCCCTTGGACGTCAGCGTTCGCGGAGGCTGTGGGCGAGAACGTTGCAATATCACACCCGCTCGGGGCGAGACACGGGTTATCCTGGGGCTAGCCGGTGGTCATCACACCACCCAGCCATCAGGCCGCTGATCGACTGGCGCCGCCCCGACACCGGGCCGCAGGCGCCGCGCGGCACATCGCGAGCGGGTTCAGCGTAGGACACCGCTCAGAGCAGACCAGGAGCGTCCCGCTGTCCGTCACAAGCACACAAACGCCCGACAACGAACCCATCAGCGACGGCTCTGACACCGCGAGCCCGACCGAGACCCCGAGTCTGGCCGACACCCCGCGTCTGGCCCCCACCTTCGCCGAGATCGGCGTGCGGGCCGAGACAGTCGCCGCCCTGGCGGAGGTCGGCATCATCCGGCCGTTCGCCATCCAGGAGCTCACCCTCCCCCTCGCCCTCGAGCGCACCGACATCATCGGGCAGGCGCGGACGGGTACCGGCAAGACCCTCGCCTTCGGCATCCCCATCGTCCAGGTCGTCACGGCGCCGGACGAGGGCGCGGACGGCCGCCCGCAGGCGCTCGTCGTCGTCCCCACCCGTGAGCTGTGCGTGCAGGTCACCGCGGACATCGCCCGCGCCGGCCTCGGCCGCGGGCTGCGCGTGCTGTCGGTGTACGGCGGCCGCGCCTACGAACCCCAGCTCAGCGCGCTGCGCGCCGGCGTCGACATCGTCGTCGGCACGCCCGGGCGCCTGCTCGACCTCGCCCGTCAGAAGGCGCTCGACCTCGCGGGCGTGCGCGCCCTCGTGCTCGACGAGGCAGACGAGATGCTCGACCTCGGCTTCCTGCCCGACGTCGAGCGCATCCTCGCGTTCCTGCCGGAGCAGCGGCACACGATGCTGTTCTCCGCGACGATGCCCGGGCCCGTCATCTCGCTCGCCCGCAGGTTCATGACCCGTCCGGTGCACGTCCGCGCGGAGCAGCCCGACGAGGGCCGCACCGTCCCGAACACGCAGCAGCACGTCTTCCGTGCGCACGCGCTGGACAAGATGGAGGTGCTCGCGCGCGTCCTGCAGGCGGAGAGCCGCGGGCTGGCGATGGTGTTCGTCCGCACCCGGCGCACCGCCGACAAGGTCGCCGAGGACCTGGCCCGCCGTGGCTTCGCCGCGGCGCCGGTGCACGGCGACCTCGGCCAGGGCCAGCGTGAGCAGGCGCTGCGCGCGTTCCGCGCCGGCAAGGTGGACGTCCTCGTCGCCACCGATGTCGCCGCGCGCGGCATCGACGTCGGCGGCGTCACCCACGTCGTGAACTATCAGTGCCCCGAGGACGAGCACGCCTACCTGCACCGAATCGGCCGTACCGGCCGGGCCGGCGGCAGCGGTGTCGCGGTCACCTTCGTCGACTGGGACGACCTGCCCCGGTGGACGCTGGTCAACCGGGCGCTGGCGCTCCCGTTCGAGGAGCCGCTGGAGACCTACTCCACCTCGGAGCACCTGTTCGAACTGCTGGCCATCCCGGCCGGGGTGAAGGGCACGCTGCCGCACTCGGCGCGGACCCGGGCCGGCCTGGCCGCCGAGGAGATCGAGGACCTCGGTGAGAAGGGCCGCGGCACCCGCCGCCGCACCCGCGAGCGGGAGGACGAGCGTCCCGCCCGCCCGGCCCGCGCCCGGGTCCGGCAGCGCACCCGGGGTGCCGGGGCGGCCGCGGCTGCCACCGGCCTCACCGTCGCCGACGACTCGCAGGCCGACGGCCCGGCGCTCGACGGCCAGGCCGGCCTCGACGAGGGCCTCACCGGCACCGTGGACGTACCCGTCGCGCCGGTCCGCGCCATCAGTGGCGACACGGCCCGCGGCGACGCCGTCCTGAGCGAGTCCGACGAGGACACCGCCACCGACCCGACAGCCGAGCCCGCCCGACGCCGGCGGCGTAGGCGCGGCGGCCGGGGGCGCGGCACGGGCACCGTGCGCGACACCGACGTGGAGTCGATGGACGACGACGCGGCCGGTCCCGGCGCCGACCACACTCCCCGGGCCGAGTCGGCCTGACCCGCCAGCCCGCCAGGGCCCGCGCGGCATGCTTCGGCGTGCCGCGCGCTGGTCACGGGTGGGACCGCAGCGTGAGCCGCACCCAGCTCGGCCGCCCGCAGGCGGGGCAGCGCAGCAGCGACGGGTGCCCTAGCGGCAGCGGGAGATGCACACTCGGCATCAGCACCCACAGCGCCCGCCGCAGGCCGATCGTGCTCGTCCGGCCGCAGCGGGAGCAGGTGACCGCGAGGCTCGTGCCGCGCGGGCCGGGCGGGCGCACCCCGCTGTAAAGGGCCCGCTTGCCGTGCGCGTCCCGGCCGATCGCCGTCGTCGGCCGGCCGGAGGAGCCGGGGCCGCCGACCGGCGCCGGCCCGGACTGCCGGCCACCCGCCGGCTCCGGCCCGGCCAGTCCGGAGGCGCTGCGCAGGCCGCTTTTCGCCGTCCCACGCTGGCGGAGCCGGTCGAAGCCCGCAGACGCGCCCGCGCTCACACCGCCGCGCCCGAGACGGCGGCGTCCGGCCCGACGGCAGCAGAAGCGGCGGGAGCGGCGGGAGGTACCGGCACGCCCGCGATCGCCCGGGCGTGCGTGCGGTACGCCTCCGCTCCCTTGGAACGGCCGGCGGTGGTGAGAATCGACCGCCCCAGGCCCGGCGCCTCGGCGAACCGCACCGACCGCACCACCGGCGGCTCGAGGATCTTCACCTCGTAGCGGGAGGCGACGTCCACGACCACGGCCCGACTGTGCGCCGTGCGCCCGTCGAACAGCGTGGGCAGGACCCCGCGAACCCGCAGCCGCGGGTTCGTCAGCCGCTGAACGTCCGCGACGGTGTCGAGGAGCTGGCCGACCCCGCGGTGCGAGAGCGTCTCGCACTGCATCGGGATGACGACCTCGTCCGCCGCGGTCAGGCCGTTGATGGTCAGCACGCCGAGCGAGGGCGGGCAGTCGACGAGCACGAAGTCGTACCCGGCGGCGATCTCGACGAGGGCCAGCCGCAGCGCGTGCTCGCGCCCGGTGCGCGAGAGCAGGATGGCCTCGCAGCCGGCGAGTTCGATGGTGGCGGGCAGCAGGTCGCTGCCGTCAGGGGTGGACCGGATCACGATGCCCGCGGGCAGCCGTCCGAGCAGCACGTCGTGGACGGACAGCTCGAGGGAGTCCGGGTCGAGCCCGAGGGAGAACGTCAGGCAGGCCTGCGGGTCCAGGTCGACGAGCAGGACGCGGCGGCCGAGCTCGCACAGCGCGGCGCCGAGGCTGGCCACCGAGGTCGTCTTGGCGACGCCACCCTTCTGGTTGGCGACAGCGAGAACCCGGGCCACACCGAGCAGTGTGCCTACTTTGCCCGGCTGATCACAACACCCTGCGTGACCGAGTCGCGCGCCGGCGGTGACCTCCGGGGCGAACCCCCGCAAGCGGGCGGCATTTTCGCCCACCGAAGCCGACATGTCCGCCAGCCGGCGGTGCCCGGGCCGTGTTCTGGGCGTGTCGCGCGGGCAGGGCGTACCCGGGGCGAGGCGGACCCGCGTTGTACCGCGCGCGGCCGCCCGACCAGCCGGACCATGGACCGGATACGCCGGGCACCAGTGCGGCCGCGCCGACCAGAAGGAGTCACCTGAATGCTCGAGGCCGCCGGTTACCTGCTCGTGGCCGTCCTGCTGATCGCCGGTAACGCGCTCTTCGTCGCCGCCGAATTCGCGCTCGTCGCCGTCGAGCCGCACCAGGTCGAGGAGGCGGCGAACACGGGCGACCGCCGCGCCGGAATCGTCCTGCGGGCGGTGCGCTCGCTGTCGTTCCAGCTCTCGGGCGCGCAGCTCGGCATCACGGTGACCTCGCTGGTCGTGGGCTACATCGCCGAGCCCGCCGTCGCCACGCTGCTCGAACCGCTACTGGACGTCGCCCACATCCCTCCGTCGCCGCGCGAGGTCACCGCGATCGTGCTGGGGCTGGTAGTGGCCACCGTGACGCAGATGGTCTTCGGTGAGCTCGTCCCGAAGAACTGGGCGATCTCCGAGCCGGTGCGGGTCGCCCGGGCGGTCGCGCCGGCACAGGTCATGTTCTCGCGGGTGTTCCGGCCGCTGATCACCGTCCTGAACGGTTCGGCGAACGCCCTGCTGCGGGCGATGGGTGTGGAGCCCCAGGACGAGCTGCGCAGCGGCCGGTCGTCGGACGAACTGAGCTCGATCGTGGCGTCCTCGGCCGAGCACGGCACCCTGCCCGTCACCACCGCGGCCCTGCTGAGCAGGTCGCTGCGCTTCGGCGACCGGCGGGCGTCCGACGTGATGACCCCGCGGGTGCGGACGGTCTTCGCCGGGGCGGGCACCTCGCTGGCGGAACTGCTGCGCCTCGCCGAGCACACCGGGCACTCGCGCTTCCCCGTCCTGCGCGAGGACGACGAGATCGGCGAGGACGGGTACGGCGTGGTCGGCGTCGTCCACGTCAAGGACGCGTTCGGAGTCCCGGCGCCGGAGCGGGCGCGGCGGACGGTGCCGGAGATCATGGTCGAGCCGCTGCTGGTGCCCGCGTCGCTGCACTGCGAGGTCCTGCTGCGCCGGCTGCGGCGCGGCGGCCTCCAGCTCGCCGTCGTCATCGACGAGTACGGCGGCACGGACGGCATCGTGACGATGGAGGACCTCGTCGAGGAGCTCGTCGGCGATGTCGACGACGAGCACGACCGCCCGGCACCACCCGACGTGGTGGCCCTCGGCGCCGGCCAGTGGATGTTGTCCGGGCTGCTCCGCCTCGACGAGGTAAGCGAGGCGACCGGAGCCCGCCTGCCCGCCGGCCCCTACGAGACCATCGGCGGGCTCGTCCTGGCCCGCCTCGGCCGGTTGGGAAGGCCGTGTGACGTCGTCCAGGTCGAGGGCCATGAGCTCGTTGTGGCCTCGGTCGACGGCCACCGGATCGACCGGGTGCGCCTCAGCCCCACGGAAGCCACGGACGGGACACCCGCCCGGGCGGACGCACCCGGGCATGCTGGTACGTCCGGGCATGCTGGGACGTCCGAGCACGCGGGCAGGTCCGGGCACGCTGGCACGTCCGAGCGGGCGGGCGACCGATGAACCTGCTGGCTGTTCTCGCCGGCGTGCTGCTGCTCGCCGGGAACGCTTTCTTCGTCGGCGCCGAGTTCGCGCTGATCTCGGCCCGCCGCGACCGGGTCGAGCCGATGGTGGAGGACGGCGACAAGCGGGCGGCGGCCGTCCTGTCGCACATGGAGCACCTCTCCCCCATGCTCGCCGCCACCCAGCTCGGCATCACCGTGTGCTCGCTGGCCCTGGGCGCGGTCGCCGAGCCGGCGGTCGCCCACCTCCTCGAGGCCGGGCTCGAGGCGGCGAACGTCCCCGTCGGCGCCCAGCACGCCATCGCCTTCGTGATCGCGCTGTGCATCGTGGTGTCGCTGCACATGGTGCTGGGCGAGATGGTCCCGAAGAACCTCTCGATCGCCGGCCCGGAGCGCGCGGCGCTCTGGCTGGGCCCGCCGCTGTTCGCGTTCGCCCGGTTCACCCGGCCGTTCATCGCCTTCCTGAACCACTTCGCGAACGCGGTGCTGCGGCTGCTGCGGGTCACCCCGTCGGACGAGCTGGCCTCCGCCTACACCCCGGAGGAACTGGGGGCGCTGATCGGGCAGTCCCGACAGGAGGGCCTGCTGCCCGCCGGTGAGCACGAGCTGCTCACGCACGCGCTCGAACTGTCCGGACGGACCGTCCGCTCAGTGATGATCCCGCTGCCGGAGATCGTCACCGTGCCGTGGACGGTCACCGCCGCCCAGCTGGAGGAGGCCGTGGCCGAAACGGGCTACTCCCGGTTCCCCGTCCGCGCCCCGGGCCAGGACGCCGGTGGCGAGCCAGGCCGTGGCGTGGGGCCCGTGGCGGAGCTGGCCGGCTTCCTGCACGCCAAGGACGTCCTCGGTGTTCCCGAGCAGGAGCGCGACGAGCCGCTGCCGCACCGCCGGCTGCGCCGGATGGCCGAGATCGGGGTCGACCTGCACCTGGACGAGGCGCTCCGCCTCATGCAGCGCACCAACAGCCACCTGGGCCGGGCGGTGGACGCAACCGGCACCACCCTGGGCGTCGTCGCCATGGAGGACGTCGTCGAGGAGTTCGTCGGCGAGGTGGAGGACGCGAGCCATCGCGAGACGGCCGACCCCCGACCATGAACGGCCGGTCCCGCGGGAACACGGAGCGCCGGGGGCGCGGCCGCGCCCCCACGGGACCGAGCGGCGGGACGAGCGGTCAGCCGGCAGCCGGCGCGGCGGTCTGGATGACCTCGAACGACCAGAGCGTGGCGCCGGACGCGGCCGGCCCACCCGGAGCACCGTGCCCACCCGGGGCGCCGTGGCCGGTGGGAGCACCATGGCCGGCGGGAGCGGCACCCGAACCGCCGGGCTGGCCGCCGGGGTGGCCCTGGCCGGACGACGCCTCCACCCCGGCCGCCCGGTGGCCCTCACTGAACGCCATCGAGGACTGCCACTTCTGGAAGTCCTCCTCGCTGCGCCACCGGGTGTAGACGAGGTAGGTGTCGGTTCCCTCGAGCGGGCGCAGGAGCTCGAACCACTCGAACCCGTCCGCCTTCTCGACCATCCCGGCCCGCCCGGCGAACCGCGACTCCAGGGTCTCCCGCATCGCCGGGGGGACCGTGAGGACATTGATCTTCACGACGCTCATGACCGTCACGGTAGTGCGCCGTGCCGCGCCGTGACACGGTCGATCCCCACGTGTGGCGCATGGCCGCGGCCGGGGCCGGGGCCTCGGCACCATCCCCCACCCGGACGGGTACTACAGTCGGCGAGCGTGTCCCGACTTCCCCGGCTGGCTGTGGTCATCGACGCCGGTTCCGGTCCCGGCGCACCGCCCCCCGGTGCCGGCACAGCCGCACTCATCGCCCTGGTGGACGGCGGACTGGACGGCATCGGCGTGATCGCGGGTGACCCGTCCTCCCCGCCGGCCCGGGAGGCCGCCCGCACGCTCGGCGAGTTCGGCATGGCCGACCGCCTCACCATCGTCCCCGGCCCACTGGTGCTACGCACCGGCCCGGACGGCGGTCGCCCGTTCGCACTGGACATTCCCGACCCAGCCGGTGTTGGCCTGGCTGGTGTCGGCCTGGGGCTCGCCCGCCAGGACGCGGTCGTGTTCGTCGGCGCTCCGCCGCCGGCCGTCCCGCCGGCAGGCGATGAAGGCGAGCCGGGCCAGGTGAGCGCCCCGCGGTCCTGGAGTGAGGAGTACTT
Source organism: Frankia sp. Hr75.2 (assembly GCF_949319125.1). Classification (NCBI taxonomy): domain Bacteria; kingdom Bacillati; phylum Actinomycetota; class Actinomycetes; order Frankiales; family Frankiaceae; genus Frankia; species Frankia sp. Hr75.2. The sequence continues at coordinate 62,870 of NZ_CASGGV010000011.1, forward strand.
CTTCGCCGGGGTGTTCCACCAGGAGGTGGAGGGGCTGTACCGGGTCTCGGCCGAATCTGAGCTGGCCGCCGCGCAGGGCCGCTGGATCGGTGAGTACCTGCGCGGGCGCTACCTGCTGCCCTCCCGCCCGGCGATGGTGAGCGCGTCGGGACGGTCCGCCGGCGGACCGCCGGCGGACCACGCCGGACAGTTGCGCCGCCGTCTGTACCTGCGCGCGCTCACCCGGGAGGTGCGCCGGGGACATGCCCGCGCCGCGTCCGCCGGCTACCCGCTGCCGGTGCCAGCCCACCGGGACTAACGCGGACCAGTGCCGCACCTGCGAGGGGTCGGAGTGGCACGGGCTTGATCCGTGTTACGGGTGGGCCGCCCGGGTGCGCTCGAGCAGTCGCAGGCGGTCCGTCGCCGCCCGCAGCGTCTCCAGCCGCTTCGGGAAACCGAACCGGACGATGTGCCGACCGTCGGCCGGATCGGCGTAGAAGGACGATCCCGGGACGGCTGCGACCCCGAGCTCGCTCACCAGCCGCCACGCGAAGGCGACGTCGTCGCCGGCCGGATCCAGGTCGGTGGTGTCGCACATCACGTAGTAGGCGCCGTCCGGTGGACGGAGGGCGAACCCGGTGTTCTCCAGCGCGCCGCACAGGAGGTCACGGCGCACCCGGTACTCCTGCGCGAGCCCGGCGTAGTACTCGGGCGGCAGTCCCATCGCGGCGACGCCGGCGGCCTGCAGCGGCGCGGCGGCGCCGACGGTGAGGAAGTCGTGCACCTTGCGGATCGCCTCGGTGTAGGAAGCGGGGGCGACGGTCCACCCGACCCTCCAGCCGGTGACCGCGTACGTCTTCGACAGCGCGTTCACGGTGACCGTGCGGTCCTCCAGGCCCGGGACGGTCGCCGGCGGGATGTGCCCGCCCGGCCCCAGGTAGTGGATGTGTTCGTAGATCTCGTCGGTGAACACCAGGATGTCGTGCCGCTGGCAGAGCTCCGCGATGAGGGCGAGCTCGTCGGCGCTGAACACCTTGCCGGTCGGGTTGTGCGGGGTGTTGACGACGATCGCGCGGGTCCGGTCCGAGCAGGCCGCGCGCAGCTCCGCCGGGTCGATGGACCAGTCCGGGCCGTGCAGGCGCACCAGGCGGGGGACCGCGCCGGACAGGATCGAGTCGGGGCCGTAGTTCTCGTAGAACGGCTCGAAGAACACGACCTCCTCGCCGGGGTCGACCAGCGCCAGCATCGCGGCGATCATCGCCTCGGTGGAGCCGCAGGTCACGCAGATCTCGGTGTCCGGGTCGACGGTCCAGCCGGGATAGGTGCGGCCGATCTTCGCGGCGATCGCGGCCCGGAAGTCGGCCGCTCCCCAGGTGATCGCGTACTGGTTGACGTCGGCGTCGATGGCCGCCTTCGCGGCTTCCTTCAGCTCGGTCGGGCAGGCGAAGTCCGGGAAGCCCTGCGCCAGGTTCACCGCCCCGTGCCGCAGCGCGAGCCTGGTCATGTCCCGGATCACGGACTCGGTGAAGGTCTGCGCCCTCCCCGAGATCCGCATCGCCGGGCCGGACGCCCCGGCGGTCACGTCCCGCTCGCGGCCCACCCGCGGCGGCTGGTCTGTCGTCTCCTCGGCCACGGACACATGATGGCGCGCGGCCTCAGCGCGCGGCGCCCTCGGCCACGCCGCGCAGCGCTGAGGCCGCGGCCGCCTGCGCCGGCCAGCTGGCCTGGCCGACGGGCGGCGGCACGGACGGCGGCACAAGCGACGTCGCCCCGGTCCCCACCCCCCTGCCCGCCCCCGCGGCGGCCGCGGCCATGGCCGCGGCCGCCGCGGGGAAGAAGGCCGCGCCGAGCGGGAACGCCGGGTCGGACAGGATTGCCGGGTCGAGCGCGATAGCTGTGCCGGGCATGACAGCCGAGCCGAGCGACGCGGCCGGACCGGGCGGGGAACCGTCGGGGCCGGAGTGCGGGCCGGCCCCGGCCGCCCCCGGGCGCGCCGGGTCGGGCGCGGGGGCGCCGGGCGGCGGGCACACGCGGAACTCGGAGTGCCGCCGCCACACGGTGAGTTGACACAGACCCGGCTCCACCGTCCAGGTGCGCCGGTCGAGATGGTCCTCGATGCGGACGGGCAGCCTGGTCACCGGCTCGGCGGCGCGCCAGTGACTCCAGGCGTGCGCGGCCTCCCAGCTCGCGAAGACGCCGACAAACCGGCCGTCGCCGTCGAAGACCTGGAAGCGACTGGCCTCCGCGGCGGTGCCACCGACGCCGGCGTGAGCGCCTCCCGCGGTCCCACCAGCGTGGATCTCCTCCCGGGCAGGGCCGCCGTGGCCGCCCGCGAACGCGGCTCCGGCCGGAGCCGGACCGTTCGGGCTCGCGGCGCGCGAGCTCGGATCACCCACCATCACGATCACCCCGTCCGATGGTTCGCCACCCGCCACGATCATCGGCGAGCCCGACACCCAAAGCAAGATATCGGACACTTAGTGTCAGACAGGGACGCGAGCGCCGCACATGCATTCACGATGATTGTGCATCCATTGTTCCCGCCCTCCGTCCACTTATGCTGAGATCATGACGCTCAGGCTACATTGCCACGCGAAAAGTTATATTTAGCGAACTATTTTAGTGAATACAAGCGCCACGTAGTGGTCCGGCCGCGAAAGCAGGCGTCCTGCCCGCGCGCACGCCGCCGGCCGAACGGTTCGGTGAACAGGCGGCCACAACGCGGACAGTGACCGCGAACGGTAACCGCGCGCGGCGACGACGCGCACCGCACCCACGCAAACAGTGACAGAGAGGCACCATGTCCGAGCACACCAGCGGGGGAAGCCCCACAGTGCGCCGTCGGCGGCTCGGCGCCGAGCTCCGCCGACTTCGGGAACAGGCCGGCCTGTCGGCGGACGACGCCGCGCGCCATCTCGAATGCTCGCCCTCGAAGATCAGCCGGGTCGAGACCGGGCGGACACCCGCTCGCCTTCGCGATGTGCGCGACCTGCTTGACCTGTACAAGCTGCAGGACACGCCCCGGCGGCAGGCGCTGCTCGACCTGGTGCGCCAGTCGAAGGAACAGGGGTGGTGGCAGTCCTTCGGCGACGCGGTGCCGGAGTGGCTGGAGACCCTGATCGGCCTCGAGGGGGACGCGCAGGCCATCCTCACCTACGAGTCGGCACTCGTCCCCGGCCTGCTGCAGACCGAGGAGTACACCCGGGCACTGGCCATGGACTTCGACCGTGACGGCTCGCCGTCCGAGGCCGAGCGGACGGTCGCACTCAAGCGGGAGCGCCAGAAGCGGCTGAGCCAGAGCGGCTGGCCGCAGGTCCGGGTGATCCTCGACGAGGCGGTGCTGCGCCGGCCGGTCGGCGGGCCTGACGTGCTGCGCGGCCAGTTGGAGCACCTGCTGGCCGAGGCGGACCGCGGCCGGGTCACCATCCAGGTGATCCCTTTCGAAGCCGGCGGCTACCAGGCTCAGGGCTTTCCGTTCACCCTCTTCGAGTTCCCGGACGCCCGAGACCAACCCGTGGTCTATCTCGAAGAACTTGCCGGCGCGATGTACTTGGAAAAGGCGCACGAGGTTCAGCGCTATAAGGTCGCCTTCGAGAAACTGCGGGCCTGCGCTCTCGGTCCTGACGAGGCAGGCGCCATGATCATGCGCATAGTCGAGAAGGTGAAACAGGAGTGAAGGCTTACACGGGCGGCATCGCTGCAGGCGACGTCGAGACCCTCCATTGGCGGACCAGCAGCTACAGCCAGCCGCGTGGCAACTGTGTCGAATGGGCGCCCGGAACCGGCTCGGCATACGTACGCGACTCCAAGGACCGCGCCGGCGGAACACTGGAGTTCTCCGAGCAGTCCTGGTCGTCGTTCGTCAGCGCTGTCCGCACCGGAACGCTGAACTGACCGCACGGACATCCCACGGGGTCGCCGCGCGGTGATCCCGGATTCGGCCGGAGGGACCGGCACCAATCTGTCCGGTTGGCGCCGGTCCCTCCTGCTGTTCAAAGGACAGGCCCTGAGTCAGGCAGGCCCTGAGTTCAGACAGGCCCAGTGTCAGGACGTCAGATCGAACTCGCCGTCGGTGAGCCCCGCGGTGAAGGCGCCCCACTCGTCGTCGGTGAACAGCAGGACGGGCCCGACCGGCTGGTCGGAGTCCCGCATGGCCATGCCGCCGGGGATCCTCGCCACCTCCACCCGGTTGGCCTCGCCGCCGTCGGCCTGGGCGGAGCGCCACGAGGCGGTGGCGAGATCGTGCTCGGAGAGGGCTAGTTTGCGCGGCACCATTACGGCTCCCGAACTGGTCAGAGCGGATGGGACGCACGGCCGTCAGGGCAGGCGACAGCCCTGCCCCAGCCGCGCCACCCCCATCGGAAGCTTAGAAGCCACAGCCCCGGGCCAGCACGCAGAGACTACGGCGAGTCACCAAGATTGCAGCAAACTGCCAGCCTCCGGCCTGCCCTACTCGGCCAACGCCGCCCAGGGCTCCCGGTCAGGTGAGACCGCCCGCCCCTGCGGGCAGTGCCGCCGGAAGTCACACCAGGAGCACAGCGGCCCGGGGCTGGGTGGGAAGGCGGTGTCCCCGTCCGCGCCGGCGCGCAGCCGTTCGGTCGCCTCGGCCGCGTCCCGCGCGACGGACTCGGCGCGCCGCACGTGCCGGGCCGTCGACTCCTCGGTGTGCTCGGCGACGGCGACCGTTCCGGTCGGGAGATGGTGCAGCTCGACCCGCCGGCACGGCCGGCGCAGCATCCGCCCCGCGGCCAGGGCGTAGAGGGCCAGGGCCGAGGACCCGCGCGCGTCATCGTCCGTCGGCGCCCGCCGCCCGGTCTTGTAGTCGACCACAACGAGCTCACCGCCGCGCTCGTCCAGGCGGTCGACCCGGCCATGGAAGGCCAGCATGTCTGTCCGGGTGGCTACCTGGCGTTCCACCGCCCGGGGCTCCGCAGCCGGGTCGATACCGGCGGTGTAGGCCTCGACCATCCCCGCGGCCCGCTCCCGCCAGGCCGCGGACTGCGCACCGTCGCGAAAGCCGTCCTCGACCCAGCTGGTGCGCAGCAGCGTCCCGGCCCGTTCGGGGGTGCGCGCCGGCAGGGGGACGTCCCACCAGCGGTGCAGCGCGTTGTGCACGCTGACGCCGACCGAGGTGTGCGCCCACGGCGGCCCCTTCGGCGGCGCCGGCCGGTCAAGGTAGGTCATCCGGTACCGGCGCGGGCAGTCCTCGAAACTCGCCAGACGTGACGGGGTGCAGGAGAACAAGCGGCGGGGCATCTCGGCCAGCTCCATCTGGTCCATTCGGCGATCATCTCACCGCGCCGGCTCACGCCTGGCCTCACATCCGCCCGTTCTGGACTCCGCGGCCCCCGCGGTGGCATGCTCGACACATGGAGTGCGGTGGGCCACACGTGCGCACGGCTCAGCTGGCGAGGGTCGCCCGGCTGGCCGGGGTCGCGCGGCCGTGTCTCGGCCTGGTCGGCCTTCTTCCACCGCGACCCTTTTACGGGGGCCGGGTTCGGTCCCCGCTCGGCCGCTGATCCCACGCGGCTCCGCGCCAGACCACAGCCCGGCAACACCCGGGCCCCTAGTGGCGCGGGCTGCCGGGCCCGACCGAAGGGCCCACCTGTGACGAACGCCGTCGACGCCGCTTCCGGCTCCGCCGCTTCCAGCTCGGCCGCCGCACCCGCCGACGCCCAGGCCGCCATCCCCCAACCCGGCACCGACCCGGCCGCGCCGCTGACGATCGCCTCCATCGACGAGGGACGTCAGCTGATCGACGACATCGACGCCAAGCTGCGGGCGCTCGTGGCGGCCCGCAAGGAGCTGTCCCGGCAGGTCCAGGCGCTGCGCGCCGAGGAGGGCGGGCCGCGCATCCAGCACGGACGGGAGAACGAGATCATCGCCAGCTGGGCGGACGGCCTCGGCCCCCGCGGCGTCGAGATCGCCGTCGCCGTGCTGACCCTCTGCCGCGGCAACCTCCCCTAGCCTCCGGGCGGCGGGTCACCGCCGGGCGGTCGGGCTGGCGGGCTCAAGTGGTTGGCGCCGGCAGGCCCGACCGCTCCGTTCGGCACGGTGCCCAGGTCCTCGCGCCGGCGCCGGCGGTCCCGCCTGTCCCGCCGGCCGCTGTCGGCGCGGGTGCCGTCGAGGTCCGCGAGCAGGATCTTCAGCTCGGCCCGGAGGAAGTCCCGGGTGGCGAGGTCACCGATGGAGATCCGCATCGCGGCCAGCTCGCGGGCCAGGTACTCCGTGTCGTCCTGGATGCGCACCGAGGCCTCCCGGTCCTGCGCGAGGTTCGCGCGGTCCCGGTCGTCCTGCCGGTTCTGCGCCAGCAGGATCAGCGGCGCGGCGTACGCGGCCTGCATCGACAGCGCCAGCGTCAGGAAGATGAACGGGTAGTTGTCGAACCGCAGCGACGGCGGTGCCGCGAAGTTGTAGACCAGCCACAGCACGACCACGATGGTCTGCACGGCGATGAACCGCGCGGTGCCCAGGAACCGCGCGATCCGCTCGGCGGCGCGGCCGAACGCGTCCGGCTCGTAGCTCGGCCGGATGTGCGCCCGGCGCGACGCCCGCGGCTGGTCGAGCCGCTCCCCCCGACGCCGCAGCAGCCCGCTCATGTGGCCGCGGGAGCGGTACCCACCTCACCGCGCCCGCCCGGCTCCGGGTCGCCGGCCGGCGGAGCGCTCATCGCCCCCGGCGGCATCTCCTCCTCGCCGTCCGGGTTGGGCTGGCTCTCCCGCCAGTCGGACGGCAGCAGGTGGTCCAGCACGTCGTCCACGGTCACCACCCCCACCAGCCGTCCCGCGTCGTCGAGGACGGGCGCCGCCACCAGGTTGTACGAGGCCAGGTGGCGCGTCACCTCGGGCAGAGGGGTATCCGGCCGCAGCGGGGTGATGTCGACGTCGATCACCCCGCCGACCAGGGTGCTCGGGGGCTCGCGCAGCAGCCGCTGGAAGTGCGCGAGGCCCAGGTACCGCCCCGTCGGCGTCTCGTAGGGGGGGCGCACGACGTACACCTGGGCGGCCAGCGCCGGCGAGAGCTCCGGCTCGCGGACGCGGGCCAACGCCTCGGCGACGGTCGCGTTCGGGGCGAGCACCACCGGTTCGCTGGTCATCATGCCGCCCGCGGTGTCGTCCGCGTAGACGAGCAGGCGGCGCACGGGTGCCGCCTCCTCGGGTTCCATCAGGCGCAGCAGCCGCTCGGCCTCGTCGGCGGGCAGCTCCCCCAGCAGGTCGGCGGCGTCGTCGGGGCCCATCGCCTCGAGCACGTCCGCGGCGCGCTCGGCGGCGAGGCCACCGAGCAGCTCGACCTGCTCGTCCTCGGGGAGCTCCTCGAGGACGTCCGCGAGCCGCTCGTCGTCGAGCGCGGCGGCGACCTCGGCGCGGCGCTTGCGGGACAGGTCGTGCAGCAGCGAGGCGAGGTCGGCGGGCCGCAGCTTCTCGAACGCGGCGAGCAGGTTCGCCGCGCCCTGGCCCTCCTCCGGCAGCGAGAAGCCGGTCACCTCGTCCCAGCCGACGGTGCGGACCTCGCCACGCCGGCCCCGGCCGACCCGTACCGCCACCTGGTCGAGGACCCAGTCGCCGGTGCGGGTGGGCTCGATCGCCGCGTCGACGACGGTCACCTCACGGCCGGGCGGGCTCGCGGCGCCGGAATCGGCCGGGGCTCCCCCGCCGCCCGCGGCACCCTGGCCGCGGGCGGTCGAGTCGGCGTGGGGCTGCAGGAGCGTGACCCGGCGGTCGAGCAGCTCGGCGAGCACGCGCGTCTCGTTCGGCCGCTGCGCGAAGCGGCGCCAGCTCAGCCGGGCGGACGACAGCACCACCGCCCCGGACTCGACGCCCGTCACCCGGGAGATCGGCACGAAGATCGGCCGGCGCTGCACCTCGACGGCCAGCCCGAGCACGCGCGGCGGCTCGTGCCCCAGGCGCAGCGTGACGATCACATCGTGGACCCGGCCGACCTGGTCGCCGTTCGGGTCGAGCACCAGCAGCCCCGCGAGGCGACGGCAGTACACCCGGGACGGCCCCGGCCGGGCGGTCATCGGGCGGCCTCGGCCGGGACGGCCCGGGTGGTGGTCGGCGGAACCGGGACGGAGGCAGCGCGGAGGGTCAGCGGAGCAGGAAGGGCCGGAGGGGTCACGGGCGGAGGCTACCCGCGCGCCGGCCGGCCGCAACCAGCGAGGACAGTCAGCGGCGCCGCACCGGCATCACACCGTGCCGCTACCGGCCTGGCACCACACCGGCACTTCGCCGGTACTGCTGCCGGGCCCGGCGGCAGTACCGGTTCAGAGGTACTGGCGGGACGGCCCGACCATCGCGCGCACGGTGCGCCCGTCGTGGAACTCGCCGATCGCGGTCATCACCCAGGTTGGCGCCCCCGGCTCCCGCTGGAGACGGCACATCACCAGTCCCGTCGCCGGCTTCGACTCGGACAGGTCGAACCGCACCAGCTCCTGGTTGGTCTGGTCGTCGACGAGCCGGCAGAAGGCATTGCGGATGTCGGTGAAGGACTGCCCCTGGAAGCTGTTCACCGTGAAGATCAGACTGACGACGTTCTGCGGCAGCGCGCCGAGATCGACGAAGATGGTCTCGTCATCGCCCCCGCCCTGGCCGGTGAGGTTGTCCCCCGAGTGGCGGACGGCGCCACGCGCCCCCTTCTTCGACATGAACCAGACCTTGTCGACGTCCTTCCCGCGGTCGTCGAACAGGATGCAGGACGCGTCGAGGTCGATGGAGCGGCCCTGCTGCGCGGGATCCCAGCCGAGACCCATCCGGACCCGGACCAGCGGCGGGGCGCCGGTCTTGACCAGGGACACGCTCTGGCCCTTGCGCAGCGAGACCCGGCCCTTGTCCAGGTTCACCCGGCCGGGCACCGCGCCGGCGGGAGCACCCGGGCCGGGCGGGCCGGCGGGCGGCGGACCCCACTGCTGACCGGGCGGCGGGCCCCACTGCTGCGGGTTCGGCGGCGGCGGAGCCTGCGGCGGCGCGCCAGGCGGCGGACCCCACTGCTGGCCGGGCGGGGGACCCCACTGCTGGCCCGGCGGCGGGCCCCACTGCTGCGGGTTCGGCGGCGGCGGACCCCACTGCTGGCCGGGCGGGGGCGAGACGACCTGCGTCGGGGCGTCGTACTGCGACGGTGGCGGGGCCCCCGTTCCGGCTCCGGGGCCCGCGGACGCCGGTGCCGCCGCGGTGTTCCCGGAGCCCGGGTCGTCGACGGTGATCCCGAAGTCGGTGGCGATCCCGGCCAGGCCGGAGGCGTAGCCCTGGCCGACGGCACGCACCTTCCAGCTCCCGGCACGGCGGTACAGCTCGACCAGCACGAGGGCCGTCTCGCTGCTCATCCCGGCCGGGTCGAACCGGACGACCTCCTGGCCGCGCGCGTCCCGCACGACCACGGCCAGGCCGCGCACGCCGGCGAAGGTCGGCGGGCCGGCGCCGTCCAGGCTGCCCGTGACCACGACCTTGTCGATGTCGGGCGGCACCGCGGTGAGCGTGAACTCCAGCGCCGACGGCGGCGCGAGGCGCACCCCCGGACCGGCCGGCTGGTTGAAGAAGACGAAGTCGGCGTCCCCCCGCACCTTGCCGGACGGGGTGACCAGCAACGCGGCGATGTCGAGCGGGGTGGACGAAGACACCTCGACCCGCACATCCGTCGTCGGAAGCGGGGCGTTCGCGCCCTTGCTTAGCACCTGTGCCATGTGGGCCCTCCCATCCGCCGTCACAACGAACTGCCGCGGCGTGGCGATCCTACGATCGACCGCTATGAGCGCAACCGACGATCCCACCCACGACGACGATCCGGTGCACGACGATCCTGTACATGACAGCCCGGTGGACGTCGGACCCGACGAGGTGCTGCGGCGCGTCGAACACCACCTGACCGGCTGGTTCGGCCCGGACACCGGGCGGGCCGGAGTCACCTTCCTCGGCACCGACCCGATCGAGATCCTCCGCTTCGGCCCCGACCCCGACGGCGTCGTCCGCTATGTGACCCTCGGGATGGCCCGCGAGCCGATGACGCCGCCGGAGGCCACCGTGCGTGACCCGGCCGGCCCGCGGGCCGAGCTCGTCCTCTCGCTGCGCGGGCACCGTGAGGGCACGGCCCGGGTGCTCGCCGTGCTGGCCGCGGTGCCGGTCGTCGAGGGACGTCCGATGATCGCCGGCGCCGGGCTCGATCTCGGCGAACCGCTGTGGGACGGTGCGCGGTTCACCGCCGTCCTGATCGGTGAGCCGGGCGGGCTGGTTCCCGACCTGGAGCTCGCGGCCGGGGACGCCGCCCGAGCGGCGAGCGCGCCGGCGCCCGTCCGCTTCCTGCCGCTGTTCCCGATGACCCCCAACGAGGCCGCCTACAAGCGCGTGCACGGCGCGACGGCGATGCGACAGCGCTGGCTGGACGCCGGCACGGACCTCCGGGACCCCGACCGCGCCGAGGTCGGCCTGGGCTGAGCTCCGCGGCGGCCGGGTACCTCGGCGGCCGGGTGCCTCAGAGCTCGACGCCGGCCAGCACCATCACCCGTTCGACGGTGAGGTCGGCCATCGCCGAGCTGACGCCCTCCCGGCCGAGCCCGGAGCCCTTCACCCCGCCGTAGGGCATCTGGTCGGCGCGGTACGACGGGACGTCCCCGATGATCACGCCGCCGACGGCCAGGGTGCGGTGGGCCCGGAAGGCCGTGGCGAGATCGTGGGTGAACACGCCGGCCTGCAGACCGTAGGAGCTGTCGTTGACGCGGGCGAGGCCGTCGTCGAGGCCGTCGACCGGCTCGAGTACCAGTACGGGGCCGAACACCTCCTCGCATACCACCGCCGCGTCCCGCGGTACCCCGGTGAGCACGGTGGGCGCGAACGCCGTCCCCTGCCGGGTTCCCCCGCACAGCACAGTCGCGCCGCGGGCGACGGCCTCCGCAACCCAGGCCGCGACCCGCTCCGCCGCGGCGGTGTCGATCAGCGGGCCGACGTCGGTGGCGGGGTCGGCCGGATCCCCGCCACGCAGCTCGAGGACGGCCGTCACGATCTCCTTGCGGGCCCGGCCGAACAGCGAGCGGTCGACGAACACCCGCTGCACGGCCACGCAGGACTGGCCCGCCTGATAGTTCGAGAACAGCGCGATCCGGCGGGCGGCATGGCGCAGATCGGCGGGGCTGGAGTAGTCCGCAGCGATCAGTACCGCCGCGTTCCCGCCCAGTTCGAGCACGACGTGCTTGCGCGGGACGGCGTCCCGGATCGCCCAGCCGACCTGGCCCGACCCGGTGAAGGACACCACCGGCAGCCGTGGGTCGGCGACCAGGGCGGGCATCCGGTCGTCCGTGACCGGCAGCACCGACCAGGCGCCCTCGGGCAGATCCGTGTCGGCGAGCAGCTCACCGAGCAGCAACGCGGACAGCGGCGTGCGTGGCGCGGGCTTCACCAGGATCGGCGCGCCCGCAGCGATCGCGGGCGCCACCTTGTGCGCGACCAGGTTGAGCGGAAAGTTGAACGGCGTGATGCCCAGCACCGGTCCGATCGGAAATCGCCTGGTCAACGCGATCCGCCCCTCACCGGTCGGGTCGGTGTCGAGCCGGTCGAGGTCGCCGGCGAAGCGCCTGGCCTCCTCGGCACCCCACCGGAAGGTCGAGGACGCCCGCGCCACCTCGGCCCGCGCCCAGGTGAGCGGCTTGCCGGACTCGCTGGTGATCAGGCTGGCGATCTCGTCCCCGCGCCGGGCGATCGCGCGCGACACGCTGCTGAGCGCACCGGCTCTGACATGGGCGGGAAGCGCGGCGCAGACGGGCGCCGCGCGGACGGCTGCGACCAGCGCGTCCTCGACGTCGACGTCATCCGGCCGGGCGACCGTGCCGACCAGCCGCCCGTCGAACGGGCTGCGGACCTCGAACGCCTCCGCCGCCGAGCGCCGCTGACCCGCCACCCAGAACCGCGTCGCCGACACCCCGTCCCCACCGCCCGAGCCCCCGCCGGAGCCGCCGCCGCCCGGAGCCGGGCCCGAAGCCCTGGCGGCGACCCGGATACCCGTGGCCGGGGCCGGCGGACCGACGATCCGCGGCCCGGTGCCCGTACCGGCGCTGGCACTCGTGCCGCTGGCATCCGTGGCGATGCTGACGCTTGTGGCAGGGCTGACACCGGCACTCGCGCTCGTGCCGGAGCCGGCGCTCGTGCCGGGACCGGCGCTCGTGCCGGGACCGGCGCTCGTGGCGGCGTTGGTCGCCGTTCCCGCGCTGGTGCCGGCGCCCGCGCCGGACCACCCCGGACGGCCGTCGTCGATCACAGGACCACCTTCTCCTCACCGACGGCGGTGGACCTCCCGGGCGTCCTCCCGGCCCGGCGCCCGTCCCGCGTGATCAGCGGAATCATCGTGACCCCTCCCGGCCCTCGCGCGGCCGAACCGGACGCGGACGCGCGGATGCCCCGCCCTGCCCTAACCCACAGAACAACAAGTGTCCACGACGGGAACACCGCCACTCATTCGGGACCTCACCGACGACGCGCCGTAACCCCACGCTGAGACAACCAGGCGTTCCGTATCCGTCCGGTGGCCCCGGCGGCCCGGCGCGAACCGGTCGGACGGGCGTCGCCGGGCGTCGCCGGGCGCGCCGGTTTGCGTCCCGCCAGCGGGGCGTGTGTTGTCGGGGCCAGCGCTCAGGCGAACCGCGGACAGCGACGGATCGGGGCGGGAGAGATCATGAGTGAGACCGGCCAGGCTCAGCTGCCCCCGCGGGGCGGGCCCGGACTGCCGCAGGTCCGCCGGCTGGTCACCGCGATACCCGGGCCGCGCTCGGTGGAGCTGGCGAAACGCCGGTCCCAGGCGGTGGCCCGCGGGGTCGGCGAAACCCTGCCCGTCTACGTCGCGGCGGCCGGCGGTGGCGTGCTGGTGGACGTCGACGGGAACTCGCTGATCGACTTCGGTTCCGGCATCGCGGTGGTGAGCGTCGGCAACGCCGCCGACGCTGTCGTGGAGAACGTGCGCGAGCAGGCCGGGCTCTTCACCCACACCTGTTTCATGGTGACTCCCTACGAGGGCTACGTCACCGTGTGCGAGGAGCTCGCCCGGCTCACCCCGGGCCGGCACGAGAAACGGTCCGCCCTGTTCAACTCGGGCGCCGAGGCGGTCGAGAACGCGGTGAAAATCGCCCGGGCCCACACCGGACGGTCCGCCGTCGTGGCGTTCGCGCACGCCTACCACGGCCGGACGAACCTGACGATGGCACTGACCGCGAAGTCGATGCCCTACAAGCACCACTTCGGGCCGTTCGCCCCGGAGATCTACCGGATGCCGATGGCCTACCCCTACCGCTGGCCGGGCGGCCCCGCCGCATGCGGCGAACAGGCCGCGGCCCAGGTGGTGGAGACGATCGCCACGGAGATCGGCGCGGAGAACGTCGCCGCGCTCGTCATCGAACCGATCCAGGGCGAGGGCGGCTTCATCGTCCCCGGCACCGGCTTCCTGACCCGACTGGCCGAGTTCTGCGCGCAGACCGGGATCGTGTTCGTCGCCGACGAGGTGCAGACGGGCTTCGCCCGCACCGGCGACATGTTCGCCTGCGAGCACGAGGGCATCGTTCCGGATCTGATCGTCACCGCGAAGGGCATCGCCGGCGGCCTGCCGCTCGCCGCGGTCACCGGACGCGCGGGAATCATGGACTCACCCCACGTCGGCGGCCTCGGCGGGACCTACGGCGGCAACCCGGTCGCCTGCGCCGCCGCGCTCGGCGCGATCGCCACCATCGAGCGCGGGGACCTCACCGCCCGCGCCCGCCACATCGAGCGGATCGCGATGCCCCGTCTGCTCGCCCTACGCGACCGCTACCCGTTCATCGGGGACGTCCGCGGCCGCGGCGCCATGCTCGCCCTCGAACTCGTCGCCGACCCGACCGAGGGAACGCCACCCAACCAGCCCGCGCCCGCGCCCGCGCCCGACCGGATGGTGACGGTGGCCGCCGCGGCAGAGGCCCACCGCCGCGGGCTCGTCCTGCTCACCGCGGGCACCTGGGGCAACGTGCTGCGCCTGCTGCCCCCACTCGTGATCCCCGACAACCTCCTCCTCGAGGGCCTGGACATCCTGGACGAGGTCTTCGCCGACATCGCCAGGCACCGCCCCCGACTCCGACTCCGACTCCAGCCCCAGCCCCAGCCCGACAGTCTGCCGCCGACCCACTGACATCCCCCGCAGGTGGCCTGACGGGCGTCGGATGCGGCCGGTCGCCGGGATGCCGGCGGCGACTGCTGTGTCACGGCCTGGCGCGACGTCCCCGCCCATCGCCTGGGCGGGTCGACCGACATCTGCCACCGAGGTGGACAAGTCCCGTGGGCCAAGCATCAGAACAGGGCTGGCTGGGCATCAATCGTCCACCAGCCGCACGTGGAGGCGGAGGATGACTGTGGCTCCCAATGTCGTAGCTCGCACCATCGGTCGCCAGGAGACCGAATCGCCCGGGAAGGGGTCACCCCTGGAAGGGCCCCCCGGGAGATCCCCCAGGAAGATCCCCGGCAACGGATCGCTCAGGAACAGGTCCCCCAGGAACGAGTCAGTCGGGAACAGGTCGCTCAGGGAGAGGTCCTCCGGGGACGGGCCGCCCGGGGACGGGGGGTCGCCCGGCCCCACGTCGCCCGGCGGCGGGCGGTGACCACCCCGCCGGTGTGCCCGGCCTGCCTCGGCGGCCTGGCGCCGCCGGACCTGTGGAGTGACAGGTGGCGGTGTGAGTCGCACGGCGATGTCGAACCGTTCCACGAGGCACGGTCCTCGCGGGAGCAGGTGCTGCGGAACCTGGGGCGGACCAGCCAGGTGCCGGTCTGGCTGCCGTCCCCGATGCCGGTCCACTGGTTTGTGAGCGGCGTGGGCTGGGCGGGTGACGAGCGGACCGGCCCGCACGCGACCGCGTTCGCCGCGAGCGGGCCGTCGCCGGTTGGCGGGCCGGCCGAGATGGTGCTGGTGGCCGAGACACCGCGGGTGGGCCTGGGCAGCCGGCTGGCCGGGCTGGTGGTGCCGGACCCGGAGCGCCTCGACGAGGTGCCCGAGGCCAAGATCGAGGCGGCGGGGCACCCGACGGCGCTCTGGCCCATTGCCGCACCACCCGATCGGGCGGCGTTCGTCGGGGAGGCGCTGGGCGTCTGGCTGTGGTGCGTGCTGTGGCCGGCGGACGCGGCGCTGCTGCTGCTCGAGCACCTCGTCATGGAGGACCTGCGGGACGATCCGCGGCTGGTCGACCAGTTGCTGTTCGGCGCGGCGGGCTCGCACCTGTCGATCCGCTGACCTCGCGCCGACGCCCCGGCAGGCCGTTGCCCGTGACGTGCCGGGGCGCCGGGCAGCAGGGCGTCTGGAATCCGGGTCCGACGCCGGCGAGTCGGGGAGTCGGAGCGCGGAAGCGACATCGGCCGGTGCTGGCCTCGAAATCGAGCATGCGGCGCCTTTCATCGCGCTACGATTCTGGCTCCCGCCCGTTCGACAGGTCAGAACCGGGAGCCGGAGTGACTATTCTGCGCGAGCCGTCCGGCCACGCCGTCGAACACGCGGAAGCCGGACACTCCCGGCCACGCACGAACATGCTGGGATATCTTCGCACCACCTCGCACAAGGATATCGCCGTCCTGTACACGGTGACGTCGTTCGGGTTCTTCGTCCTCGCCGGGATCCTGGCCATGATGATGCGTGCCGAGCTGGCACGGCCGGGTCTGCAGTACTTCTCGAACGAGCAGTACAACCAGCTTTTCACCCTGCACGGCACGCTCATGCTGCTGATGTTCGCGACGCCGCTGGCGTTCGCCTTCGCGAACTTCCTCGTACCGTTGCAGATCGGGTCGCCGGACGTCGCTTTCCCCCGGCTCAACGCCCTTTCGTACTGGTTCTTCCTGTTCGGCGGGCTGATGGTCGTCGCCGGCTTCCTCACCCCGGACGGCGCCGCGGACTTCGGCTGGTTCGCCTACGCCCCACTGAACAACAAGACGTTCAGCCCGTCGGTCGGGGCGGACATGTGGATCCTGGGCCTCGTCGTCTCCGGGCTCGGGACGATCCTCGGCGCGGTCAACATGATCACCACGATACTCACCCTGCGCGGCCCCGGTATGACGATGTTCCGCCTGCCGATCTTCTGCTGGACGTTCCTCGTGACGTCCGTGCTGGTGATCGTCGCGTTCCCGGTGCTGGCTGGGGCCCTGCTGTCGCTGGAGGCCGACCGGCGCTTCGGCGCCCACGTGTTCGACTCGGAGAACGGCGGCGCCATCCTCTGGCAGCACCTGTTCTGGTTCTTCGGGCATCCCGAGGTCTACATCATCGCCCTGCCGTTCTTCGGCATCATCAGCGAAATCATCCCGGTCTTCTCCCGGAAGCCGGTCTTCGGCTACAAGGGCCTGGTGTTCGCCACCATCGCCATCGGCGCCCTGTCGATCGTGGTCTGGGCACACCACATGTTCGTCACCGGCGCGGTACTGCTGCCCTTCTTCGCCGTGATGTCGTTCCTGATCGCCGTCCCGACCGGTATCAAGTTCTTCAACTGGATCGGGACGATGTGGCGGGGAAATCTGAGCTTCGAGACCCCGATGATGTTCTGCCTCGGGTTCCTCGTGACGTTCCTCCTCGGTGGGCTGACCGGGGTGATGCTCGCGAGCCCGCCGATCGACTTCCACGTCAGCGACAGCTACTTCGTGGTCGCCCACTTCCACTACGTGGTGTTCGGGACGGTCGTCTTCGCGGCGTTCGCCGGCACGTACTTCTGGTTCCCCAAGCTGACCGGCCGGATGATGGACGACCGGCTCGGAAAGATCCACTTCTGGACCGTCTTCCTGGGCTTCCACCTGACGTTCCTGGTGCAGCACTACCTGGGCATGCAGGGAATGCCCAGGCGGTACGCCGACTACGGGCCGGGCGACGGATTCACCACGTTGAACACGATATCGACCGCCGGCAGCTTCCTGCTCGGGGTCTCGACACTGCCGTTCATGTACAACGTGTGGAATTCCTACCGCCGCGGCCGGCTCGCCGTCGTCGACGACCCGTGGGGGTACGGGAACTCCCTCGAGTGGGCGACGTCCTCCCCGCCGCCCCGGCACAACTTCCACCAGCTGCCGCGCATCCGCTCCGAGCGCCCCGCCTTCGACCTGCACTACCCGGAGGTCGCCGGCGTCACCGACTACCACGCCACCCCCGAACTGCGCTAGCCCTCGCCCGCCGGCCGCCCGCGGGCACGGTCAGGGCAGGTCAGGCCTGGGGCGGCGTGAGCAGGCGCAGGGCCCCGGGCCGGACGACGATCTCGGCCGGGAGGTCGGCGATCGGGTCGCCGTCCGCGTAGACCTGGAACGGGCGGTCCGCGTCCACGACGAGCCGCTCGCCCCGCCGCACCTGGACGTAGGGGACCTCGACGTGCCGGCCGGAGAAGATACGCGGGAACAACCGAAGGAAGGTGAACCGCCCGGTGCGCGCGACCAGGACGATCTCCAACCGGCCGTCGGCGATGTCGGCGTCCGGGGCGAACTTCATCCCGCCGCCGTAGTACGGACCGTTCGCCGCGCCGACCGTCCACCCGACGTGCTCCAGTGGCGGCTCGCCGTCGATGGTCACGGTGAACCGGGCCGGCTTCCAGGCCGCCACCCCGCGCAACGCCGCGTAGGTGTAGACGCTCTGGCCGGACAGCCAGGTCGTCCGGTTCGCGATCACCTGGACGTCGGAGTCGAACCCGAGGCTGGCGATCCCGACGAACGGCACCCCGTTCGCCTCCGGCAGGTCCACCCTGCGCTCCACGGCCGCGACGAGCGCGGTCGCGGCGAGTGCCGGATCGCGCGGGATGCCCAGTCCTCGCGCGAAGTCGTTGCCCCGGCCGCCGGGCAGCACCGCGAGCACGCCGCCCGACCGGGCGACGGCGCCCGCCACCCTGCCGACCAGGCCGTCACCACCCAGCGCGACGGTCACCCGTCCCGCCGCGACGGCCGAGCGGGCTAGTTCCTCGGCGTGCTCGAGGCTTTTCGTCGTCTCGACGGAGACGTCCTCGGCCCAGCGGGCGAGCGCCGCGCGGACGCCGTCGAGGACCTTCGCCGCCCGGCCGCCGCCAGCCTTCGGGTTGACCACGACGGTGAGCCTCGAACGGTCCACCGCCGCGTCGGGCACCTCGGCCCGCGCTGCGGTGCTGCTGCTGGCCGTGCCCGGCTCGGTCATCCGTCGTTCCCTCCCCGCCGACGCCCTGCCGGCCGCGGCAAAGCCTACGGCCACCAGCCGTCCGCGACCCCACCGCCGGCCCCGGCTGATCCGTGGCGGCCAGCTGGCGCCGCCCCGGCGCCAGGTCCGGTACCGGACCCCGGTGCCGGACCTGGCGCCTGACCTTCAAAAGCCGCTGTTCGTCGCCGGTGCAGGCTCAGGCCTCCTGCGCGCCGGGCCTCCCGGCCTCGACGACCCAGGTCGCGTCGGTCGACGCGGGGGCGTCCCGCTTCGCGATCGTCTCGACGACCCGCATGTCGGCGCGCCACTCGTCGGGTGTCACGGTGACGCGGGTGTAGCCCCGGAGGTCACCGCGGAAATAGCGCACGTGCGGGTTGAGCCGCGCGTTGTTCTCCCGGACGAAATCCTCGCTGACGAGGAAGAAGCCCGAGCTGATGGACGTACAGACGAACTCGGTCGCGATCACCGGGGTCTCCGGGCGGTCGAAGTCGACCCGCAGGTCGTTCACCCAGGCGCAGTGGATGTCCCCGGCGAGCAGCACCGGGTTGGCGACCCGGGTGTCGCGCACGGCCGAGAGCAGGCGCGTCCGGTAGGGCACGTAACCGTCGTTCTGGTCGAGGTTGGTGAGCACCTCGGAACCGGGCAGCTGGCCGTGCAGCTGGGCGGCCATCGTCTGCTGGGCGATGACGTTCCAGCGCGACCGGGAGGTGCGCAGGCCGTCGACGAGCCAGGCCTCCTGGGCGGTGCCGGACATGGTCCCGGCGGTGTTGTCGTCGCCCAGCCGGACGGCGCCGATCCCGTCCGGCGGTGACCCGGGCTGCGGGGTCCGGTACTGGCGGGTGTCCATCACGTTGAGCGTCAGCAGGTCGCCGAAGGTGAGACGACGGTAGATCCGCAGGTCCGGCGAGCCCGGGTCGAGCTCGGCGCGGATCGGCATGTGCTCGTAGTACGCCTGGTAGGCCGCGGCCCGCTGCCGGGCGAAGACCTGCGGGTCCTGGTGCCGGGGGCCGGTGTCGCCGCTCTCGTCGACCAGGCCGGCGTAGTTGTTCTCGGCCTCGTGGTCGTCCCACGCGACGACCCAGGGGGCCACGTGGTGAGCGGCCTGCAGCGCGGGGTCGGACTTGTACTGCCCGTAGCGGTTGCGGTAGTCGGCGAGGGTCTGGAGCTGGTCGAGCCCCGGCTTCTCGGGGGTGGTGTGCCGGCGGTCGGGGTACCTGCTGTCGGGGTCGTACTCGTAGATGTAGTCCCCGACGTGCAGGACGAGGTCCGGGCGGTCGCCGGCGATCGCGTCGAAGGCGGGCCAGTAGCCGTTCTGGAAGTCCTGGCAGCTCGCGAGCGCGAAGGACAGCTCACCGCCGGGCGAACCCGGCGCGGCCGCGGTACGGGTCCGCCCGACCGGGCTGAGGACGTCGCCCGCCCGGAACCGGTAGTAGTAGTCCCGCCCGGGCTCCAGGCCGCGGACGTCCACATGGACCGAATGGGCGAAGGACGTCGTGGCGAGCTGGGTGCCGGCACGGACGACGTCCGCGAACTTCTCGTCCCGGGCGACCTGCCAGTCGACCTCGACGTCGCGCCTGGGCATGCCCCCACCGGCCATCGGTTCCGGCGCCAGCCGCGTCCAGAGGATCACCCCGTCGGGCAGCGGGTCGCCGCTGGCCACGCCGAGTGAGAAGACCCCGTCGCGGATCCCCGGGATGGGGGTCGGCGCGCGCAGGGTCGGCGCGGGGGACGGCGCCGGCCCGGAACCACCGCCGCAGCCGCCGACGACCGCCGCGGCCAGGCCGCCGATCCCGCCGAGGAGCACCGCCCGCCGGCCCGGCCGCATGGGCGCGGGCACGGGTGAGTATTCGTCCCGCGTCACGGCCCTGATCACACCACAGTGGGGTGAACGGGGGGCGACGATCGGCAGACCATTCCGGTCGATCTGGCAGATAAACGCTTACAGCCAGTTTCGCGAAGATTGATCTACTGTGCGGTGTGTCATGTCCGGTTCGGGTGTTCCGCGGAGCCTCGCGGTCGGCTGTGGTTTGTGGTGACCACGGCCCGCGGGGGCTCGGGTGTTCCGCGGGACACCGCGATCAACTGTGATTCGTGGTGGCCTCCCCCTCGGGCAGGCGGTCCGCGCGGAGCCCCGCCCCCGCCCCCAGCGCCAGCGCCGGAGGCGGGGCCGGAGGGGCCGGAGGGGCCGGAGGGGCCGGAAGCGATAAGTATTCGCGCCAGCCCGGCCGCTATGCACGGCAGCCGAGGAACCGCGGCGGTTGAGTGACAGCCAGGACTCACTCACCCGCCACACATCGCCCGACGGCGGGAGCCAGCGCGCATAACAGCTTGTGTCGCGTTGCACAGAAGGGTATGAATTGGGCATTTCGGGTGGCCCATGGGGGGCATGGGGGGTCAGGAGGTGGTCGGCGGCGAGGGCGGAAACTCGGATGATCCTTCCGAAGCGATCTGTTGAGACGACCGGCCCGATCGGTCCAGTCACACAGGGTCTAACATTTCGCCCCGCCCGTTCCCGACCGGAAGAACAGGATGGCCCCCGACTCGGTACTCGACCTGCTCGCCGTGCAGATGGCACAGGACATCCTGTCGGCGCGGGTCCGTGACCTGCTCCTGGCCGCCCTGGACGGCGACGTCCCGCTCTCCGCGGAGTTGGCCCGGCGACGCGGAACCGCCGGTCCCGGCGAGCCGCCCACCACGAACGAGGCACGCACCACCGGCGGGCCCAGCACGACCGGCAGGCCCAGCACCGCCGGCGGGCCGGCCGTCCACCTGGAGTCGATCGGCGTACATGGGTTCCGTGGGATCGGGCCACTCGCGGTGCTCCCCCTCCGGCCCGGGCCGGGTCTGACTCTCGTCACGGGACGTAACGGCTCGGGCAAGTCCAGCTTCGCGGAGGCCGCCGAGATCGCGCTGACAGGCGACACCCGCCGCTGGTCACGGCGGGCGGCCGTCTGGCGCGGCGGCTGGCGCAATCTGCACAGCACCGGGCCCGCGCGGGTCGAGATCACCTGCACGGTGGAGGGTCGACCCGGGCCGGTCACCGTCACCCGGACCTGGCCGGAGGGCGCCGGTCTGGACGAGGGCGCCGGCGAGATCCGCGCCTCGGACGGCGGGGCGTGGTCACCGTCCGGGTGGGACTGGGCTCTGTCCACCTACCGGCCGTTCCTGTCCTACGCCGAACTGGGCGATCTCCTCGGCGGACGTCCCAGCGCGATGTTCGATGCGCTGCACGCGATCCTCGGGCTGGACGAGATGGTCGACACGGCGCGGCGCCTGAGCTCGGCGCGCAGCCTGTTCACCGAGGCCGCGCGCCGCTCGCGGGAGGAGCACACCGCCCTGCTCGCGGCGCTGCGGCGCAGCACGGACCCGCGGGCAGTCGAGGCCGCCGACGCGTTGCGGGACGCCGCACGTCCCGATCTCGACCGAGCCTGGGCCGTCGCGGCGGGCCTGCCGGCGCCGAGCACCGCGCCACCCGCGAAGCCGGCGGCACCGCGGGAGCCGACGGCACCGCGGGAGCCGACGGCACCGCGGGAGCCGACGGCACCGCGGGAGCCGACGTTGCTGCGGGAGCCGACGTTGCTGCGGGAACTGCTGGGGCTGCGGGTGCCGGCGGAGTCCGACGTCCGGGAGCTCGCCGTGCGGCTGCGCGCGCTCGCGACCGAGGAGACGAGGCTGGCGGCGACGGCGGCCGGCGACGCGGCCCGCCTCACCGACCTGCTGGCCGCCGCACTCGACCACCACGAGCACCAGAACGCCGTCCACGCGGGTGGTCCGTCATCTGAGGGTCCCGAGGACGGCGATCGGGGCCGGGGTGGGAGCGGGAGCCGGCCGTGCCCGGTCTGCGGGGTCGGGCGGCTCGACGAGCGGTGGTGGCACGCGACACGGGCGGAGGTCACCCGCCAGCGGGAGCGGGCCGCGGCCGTGCTGGTCGTGCGCGCCGGCCTCGCCGCCGCGCTGGCCGACGTCGCGCTGCTGCTCGCACCCGCCCCCGAGCCGCTGACCACCCCTGAGCCGCTGGCTCCCTCCGTGCCCCTGGCCCCCTCCGGGCCGCTGACCGCCCCCGGGCCCTTGGCTCCCTCCGGGCCGCCGACCGCCGATGGGAGCACGGACGTGCTGGCCGCGCTGGCCGCGGCCGCGGGCATGGCCTGGCGCCGGTGGGCACGGCTGCGCGACGACTCCGACCCGCTGGCCGTCGCGGACGGGCTGGAGTCCGCCTACCCTCCGCTGCTGCGGGCGGCCGAGGCCCTGCGGGCGGCCGCCCGCGACGAGCTCGACCGCGCCGACGCCGACTGGCGTCCGCTCGCTGCCCGGGTCACCGCCTGGGTCGGGGCGGCGCGGGCGGTCGATGCCGACGCCGGCGCGCTGGCCGACGTCCGACAGGCTCTTGACTGGCTGCGGGAGGCGACCCAGCGGCTGCGGGACGAGCGGATGCGGCCCTTCGCGCAGCGGTCGGCCCAGATCTGGTCGATGCTGCGCCAGGAGAGCAACGTCGACCTGGGCCCGGTGCGCCTCACCGGCAGTGCCAACCAGCGGCGTGTCGACCTCGACGTCACCGTCGACGGAGTGGACGGCGCCGCGCTCGGCGTGATGAGCCAGGGCGAGCTGCACGCGCTGGGGCTGGCGCTGTTCCTGCCCCGCGCGACCAGCGACGCGAGCCCGTTCCGTTTCCTCGTCATCGACGACCCGGTGCAGTCGATGGACCCGGCGAAGGTCGACGGGCTGGCCCGCGTACTCGCCCAGGTTGCCGAGACTCGGCAGGTCGTCGTCCTCACCCATGATGATCGGCTGGCCGACGCGGTGCGCCGGCTGCGGCTGCCGGCGACGGTGCTCGACGTGGTCCGTCGCGAGGGGTCGCTGGTGCGGCTGCGCGGGAACCTCGATCCGGTCGGGCGCCATCTCGCGGACGCGCGGGCGCTTGCCCGGACCGGTGACCTGCCCCGCGACCTGGCGATGATGCTCGTCCCGGCGATGTGCCGCTCGGCGGTGGAGACGGCGTGCAACGAGGTGGTCCGGCGGCGCCGGCTCGGTGCGGGGGCGCGCCACGCCGAGGTCGAGGCGGCGCTCGCGGCGGCGCACTCGGTGAGCGAGAAGGCCGCCCTGGCCCTGTTCGACGACGCGCGCCGGGCCCGCGGCGTCCTGCGCCGCCTCGACGGCCACGCGCCGTGGGCCGCCGACACGTTCCGGGCCGTCCGGGACGGCGTGCACGTCGGGTACGACGGCAACCTGCTGAGCCTGGTCCGCGACACCGGCCGGCTCACGGACCACATCCGGACCCTGGATTGACCCGCGGCCGGCGGCCGGCGTCGCCGCGGTCGCCTTCGCCTTCGCCGTCGCCGTCGCCGTCGCCGGACCTGCGGCTGGACCCCGCGGTGGCGCTCGCCGAGGCCGACCGCCTACTACGGCGGGAGACCCCGGCGGCGGACGGGTCGTGGCCGCGGCTGTGCGCCTGGCTGCTGCGGCTCGCCGTGGAGCAGGCCGTCGACGAGGTGTGGCGGGCGCACGGCCGGCCGGAGCTCGTCCGGCTCTCGATGCGGGCCCAGCTGCTGGTGCTGCCGAGTTTCACCGATCCGGGTGCCGCGGACGAGGCCGGCGCCGCCTGGTACGCGCTGTCCCGGGCCGGCCATCAGCATGCCTACGAGCTGGCTCCCACCGCCGCCGAGCTGCGCCGCTGGCACCAGGACCTCTGCTCGCTCCTGCCCAGGCTGATGGCGGGGCGCGCACAGGCCGTCACGCCGGCGGAGGGTGGCCGGACGGGCGGATAGTGTGGGTCGGATCGGCTCAAGGAGGTCGCGCTGCCCACAACTCCCGCCCCGGCCTCTGGTCCCGCCCCGGCCTCTGGTCCCGCCCCGACCGCCGGTCCCGGCCCGACGTCCGGCCTGGTCCCCGGCCCGTCCTCCGGAATCGACCTGCACACCCATTCGACCGCGTCGGACGGGTCGGTCAGCCCGGCGGAGCTCGTCCGGCTCGCCGCCGCGACGGGCCTCGAGGTGCTCGCGCTGACCGACCACGACACCACCGGCGGGATCGACCGGGCCGCGGCGGCGCTACCTGCCGGTATGACGCTGGTGCCCGGTGCGGAGATCTCCTGCCGGGTCGCGGTGAACGGGCACCAGATCTCGATGCACGTCCTGGCCTACCTGTTCGACCGGGCCGAGCCCCGGTTCGCCGCCGTCCGGGCCCGGCTGCGGGAGGAGCGGGCCACGCACGCCCGCCGGATGGTGGAGCGGCTCGCCGCGGCCGGTCACCCGGTGCGCTGGGAGCGGGTCCAGGAGCTGGCCCGGGGCACCGTCGGACGTCCACACGTGGCGGCCGCGCTGGTGGAGGCGGGACTGGTACCCGACGTGAACAGCGCGTTCAGCCGCGAGTGGATCGGCGCGGGTGGGCGCTTCTGGGTCGAGAAGGTCCAGCCGGACGTCCACGAGACGCTGCGGCTGATCCGGGACGCCGGGGGTGTGAGTGTGTTCGCGCACCCGTTCGCCACCTCCCGCGGCGAGACCGTCGGGCCCGACATCATCGCCGCCATGGCCCGGGACGGGCTGACCGGCGTCGAGGTGGACCACCCGGATCACACACCGTGGGCCCGGGCCCGGCTGCGGGAGATCGCCGCCGATCTCGGTCTGGTGACCACCGGCTCGAGCGACTTCCACGGCGACCGCGATCGGCGGGACCTCGGGTCGGAGACGACATCCAGGGACAGCTACGAGGCGCTGGTCGCGAAGGCCAGCGGGTCCAGCCCGATCCGGGCTTAGCGAACCCGGCGACGGGGCCGGCGGCCGTCCACCGCGGGGCGGCGGGCGGTCAGACGCCGGAGCCGCAGCCGGTGCCGGGCGCGGGCGTGGGTTCGGGACCGCCGAGCCGGCTCAGCAGATCCCCGAGGAGATCCTGCTCCTGCGGGGTGAAATGGTCGAGAACGTGCCGCGCCACACCTCGGAGGTGGGTTCCCGAGGCGTCCCTCAGCCGCTTCAGCCCCGCGTCGGTGAGCGTCGCCAGCGTGCCGCGGGCGTCCGACGGGCAGGAGCGGCGTTCCACCAGGCCCTCTCGCTCCAGGCGGTCGACCAGCCGGGTCAGCCCACTGCGGGACAGCAGCACCTTCTGCGCCAGCTCGCTCATCCGGAGCTGGTACCCAGGTGCCTCGGCAAGCTGCACGAGGACGTCGTAGGAGGCGAGCGGGAGCTGGTGCGCGGCCTCGAGCTCGGCTTCCAGGAGCCGCGTGGCGTGCGCGTGCGCCCGCAGGAGCTGCCGCCAGGCTCGCATGCCGCGGGCGTCCACCATCCATCTCGGCTCGGCCAGCCCGGATCCAGCCGGCCCAGACCCAGCCGGCCCAGACCCAGCCGGCTCGGACTGGGCCCGCCCGGGCTCGGATCTCCCGGACTCGGATCTCCCGGGTTCGGCCACCTTCTGCTCGGCCACGGTCGAATTCTCCCGCCCCACGTGGATCAGAGTACGACGAGTCGGTACGGTCCCGCCCGGATCTCAGGCGCCGTCAAGGGCCGACCGCACCACTGTGCCCGGCTGTACCCATGCGCCCGGCCGAACGTGCCACCCGGGTCCCCGCATTCCCGCACGCCGGGCACCGCCTGCCCCACCGTGTTCCGCCCCCCACTGCCGGGCCGGCCCAGCCGCCCATGCGCGGGCTATCGTGGAACGAGGTCGCACCCGGTACACGACCTACACGCGATCTGCGCAACGTGACCCGTCCACTCGCCCGTCCCGGCGGCACACACCCCGGCGGGCCGATCCCGAACACGACTGCGCCGGACCCGTCGAGCACGGTCCGGCACCCCGAGCCCCCGCAATGTCACAGCCCCCCCGCTATGCCACATCCGAGGTCGGCCACGACCGAGGATGTCGACCCGCGACCGAGGTTTCCCTTGCCACCAGCCCTGCCTTCGTCCGACGCCATCCAGTCCGCCCTCGCGACCGTGCTGGACCCGGAGATCGGACGGCCGATCACCGAACTGGACATGGTGGATTCGGTCCACGTTCGTGACGACGGATCTGTCGATGTGGTCGTCCTGTTGACCGTCTCCGGCTGCCCGATGCGGGATGAGATCACATCCCGGGTCACCCGCGCCGTCAGTGGTGTGGACGGCGCCCGGGACGTACGGGTGACCCTCGAGGTGATGACCGCCGAGCAGCGGACGGCCCTGCACGAGAAGCTGCGGGGCGGCACCCCGCAGCGGGTCATCCCCTTCGCGCAGCCCGGGTCGATGACCAGGGTCTACGGGGTGGCCAGCGGCAAGGGCGGCGTCGGCAAGTCGTCGGTCACCGTCAACCTGGCGGCCGCGATGGCCCGGTCGGGGCTCGCCGTCGGCGTCCTCGACGCGGACATCTACGGCCACTCCGTCCCCCGGATGCTGGGCATCGACCGCGCACCCACGCAGGTCGAAAAAATGATCATGCCACCGCAGGCCCACGGCGTGAAGGTCATCTCGACCGGCATGTTCACCCGCGGCAACCAGCCCGTCACCTGGCGCGGCCCGATGCTGCACCGAGCCCTCGAGCAGTTCCTCTCGGACGTCTTCTGGGGCGACCTCGACGTCCTGCTCCTCGACCTGCCGCCCGGCACCGGGGACATCGCGATCTCCCTGGCCCAGCTGGTTCCCTCGTCCGAGCTGCTACTGGTGACCACACCCCAGCTCGCCGCGACCGAGGTCGCCGAGCGCGCCGGGACGATCGCCGTCCAGACCCACCAGAACGTCGTCGGCGTGGTCGAGAACATGGCCTACATGCCGTGCCCGCACTGCGGCGAGCGCGTCGACGTGTTCGGCGAGGGCGGCGGCGCGGCCGTCGCCGAGCGGCTGACCAGAGTGCTCGGCCACGAGGTGCCGCTGCTCGCCCAGGTCCCGGTGGACGTCCGCCTCCGGCAGGGCGGCGACTCCGGCAAGCCGCTGGTCCTCTCCGACCCCGACTCCGAGGCCGGGAAGGCGCTGCGCGCCGTCGCCGAGCGGCTGACCTTCCGCTCCCGCGGCCTGTCCGGCCGCTCGCTGGACATCAGCCCCGCCCGCCGCTAGACGCTCTGCGGCGGGCGGGAGCATGCCGGCCGGCTGAACCAACGCTGGCTCGGCTGAAGCAAAGCCGACCCGACCGGACCGAGACGTTCCCCGCGCGGTGGAGGCCCGCCGCGCGGGGAACGCGACCGGGGACCGGATACGAGAAAGCCGCCGGGCAGGGGCTCGGCGGCTTTCTCGACAAAACGGATACCCAGGTCATCCCGACCCCGTCAGGACGGCCTTCGCGGCGACACGAACTGGGCGGACGCGCAAGG
The DNA here is from genome assembly GCF_949319125.1 of Frankia sp. Hr75.2. NCBI lineage: Bacteria > Bacillati > Actinomycetota > Actinomycetes > Frankiales > Frankiaceae > Frankia > Frankia sp. Hr75.2. Next base: position 90,228 of record NZ_CASGGV010000011.1, read on the forward strand.
CCCCGCCGGTTACCAACGGGGTCCTGCGGAGACTGGCGCATCCGGCGCCTGGCGACTGGCGCCCGGGATGTCAGGTCGTGTCGGGGTCGAACGGGGGCGGGGTCGACGTCGACTCGGCCCGCTCCACACGCGCGGGCGCGGGCGGCGGCGAGCTGGCCGCGACAGCCGTGCCGCCAGCCGGGCTCGGCTTGGTCAGCGACGGCCGGTTCGCCGGCTTCGCGCCCGCCTTGGCCGCCGTGCTGCTCTCGGTGCCGGCCGGCAGGTGGGCCTTGGTCAGCGCGGGCGTGGCCGGCGGCTCGTCCTCACCCAGCAGCGAGTCGAACGAGGTGCGCTTGCCCGGGTAGGCCGGGAACAGCGAGTCGTCGTCGCCCTCGAAGAGGTGCTTACGGACGAAGGTCTTGGGATGCAGGTCCCGCAGGTCGAGGTCGGCCAGCTCGGGGCCCAGCTCGGACCGCAGGTCGTTGCGCATGCCGTTCGCCATCTGGCGGAACTGGCGCAGCATCCGGCCCGCGTCGCGGGCGGCCCTGGGCAGCCGATCGGGCCCGAAGACGAACAGCCCGATCAGGAGCAGTACGACTACCTCGCCCCACCCGACGCCGTTGAACACAACGGTCAGAGTACCCCGCCTGCCACCGCCGGCGAAGGGCTCGAACATGACGAACAGGTGTCCTGAGCGCCACTGCGACCTGGGCCGCCGGCCGCGTCGTCCGGGCGCGCGCACCCGACCAGGCGGTTCCGCCCCGGGACAGGCCTGCGTCCAGGCGCCTGGCCACCCCACCGATGTGCCACCGCGTGCCCCGCCGCGCAGGCACGGGGCCGGGGCAGGCACGGCCGGAGCGGTATCAGCCGGGCGACTGTTCCTGGAGGACCACCCGCGCCGTGCTCTCCACTCCGTTGCGCTGGAAGGTCACGGTCACCGTGTCGCCGACGTGGTGCAGCCGGGTGGCCGCGGTGAGATCGTTCGTGCTGGTGACGACCGTGTCGTCGACCCGGGTGATGATGTCGCCCGGCAGCAGCCCGGCCGCGGCCGCGGGGCCCGCCGGCTCGACGTCACGGATGATCGCGCCCGGGGTGGTGCCGCGCGCCCGGGCCTCGACGGCGGTGACCGTGGCGGCCGACACTCCGGTGTAGGGGTGGGTCGCCCGCCCGGTGCGGATGATCTCGTCCGCCACCGACGCGGCGTAGTCGATGGGGATCGCGAACCCGACGCCGACGCTGCCCGACGGCGCCTGCCCGCCCGGCGCCGTCGCGATCGCCGTGTTCAGGCCGACGACCTGGCCACGGGCGTCGAGCAGCGGGCCACCGGAGTTCCCGGGATTGATCGCCGCGTCGATCTGGATCGCTCCGATGATCACGGATGCCCCGCCGCCCTCGGCGGGCACGGTCGGGTTCCGGTCGAGCGCGCTGACGATCCCCGTGGTGACCGTCCCCGAGAGTCCGAAGGGCGCACCGATCGCGATCACCGGAGCGCCGGCGACCAGCGACCCGGACCGTCCCAGCGTCGCCGCCGGCAGGCCGGAGGCCCCGGGGATGCGCAGCACCGCAAGATCCGAAGAGGCGTCCCGTCCGACGATCTCGGCGAGCACGGGCTCGGCGCCATCACTCATAGTGATCATTACCTGGCCACCCGCGTTCGCCGCCGGCGCGATGACATGGTTGTTGGTGAGTACGTAGCCCTCAGACCGAATGATCACCCCGGAGCCGTTCCCGCCCTCGGCCCCCGCCGTCACGTCGATGGTCACAACGGACGGCAGCACTCGCGCGACAACCCCGGCCACCGAGTCGGGGTCGATGACCGTCGGCGCGGCCTCGGCGGACGCCGTCGGCGACGACGTCCCCTCGGAGTCACCCAGCATCAGGCTCGTCACCCACCCACCGGTCGCTCCCCCCAGCAGTCCGGCGATCACAGCAGTGATCACGAGCGCCCGCCGGCCGTGGCGGATCTTCGGAGCGGCCGCGCGGTGGTGCGTCGCCGCGCTCGCGGCTCTCGCCGCGTCGGCCGTTGCTCTGGCCGCATCGGTCGTGGACGCACCAGACGTCGACCCCCCTGTTGCGGAGACGGGTGCCGATTTCCCGGCGCCCGACGTCCCAGCCGCCGAGGTCGCTGGTACGGATGGGGCGGATGGGGCGGGCGTGACCGAGGAGGGCGCAGACCTACCGGATGGCGCAAGCTCCGAGGGCGGCGGCGTGGGCGGGCGCGGGGCGCGCCGCGGCCCCACCAGATCCACCAGCGGGTCGGCCAACGGCCGGCCGGCAACGCGCTGGTCGGCGTCCCGCGAGGTCGTCTCACGGCTGCCCTCCCGCGCGACGCTCCCCCGGGCACCGTCCCTGGAGACGGCCTCACGACTGGTCTCCCGCGAGACCGGTGCCCGACCCGTCTCCCGCGAGACCGCCTCCCGGCTGCCCTCCCGCGCGACGCTCCCTCGGGTGCCCTCCCGCGAGACGGCCTCACGGCTGCTCTCCCGTGGGACGGCCTCCCTCGAAGCCGACGGCAGCGGGCCCTGCGGTGGCGGAACCGAAGGCCGCGAGCTCTCCCGCGCAACCGCTGGCCGCGGCTGCGCCGTCACACGCGCCTTCGCGGCGGTGCCCGGATCGGAGCCTCCCCGGGCAGCCGGCGCGCCAGGGGCCGATCCCGCTCCTGGCGCGGGCCCCGTGCCGGAAGCGGCGCCCGTGCCCTGAACGCCACGCCCACCACCGTCACGCTCCGGCGCGCCCGCGCGGGACGCGGTGTCACGCCGACCCGGCTCCCCGGTAGGCGACGCGATCGGCGTGCGGGCCACGCTTTCGGGGCCCACGGAGCCAGTCCGCGCGGCGGCGTCCCGGCTGGCGGCGCCGTTCTGAGAGGACGAGCCATTCCGCCCGGCAGCATCCCGGGTAGCGGAACCGTTCCGAGAAGACGAGCCGTTCTGGGCGGCACGGCCTTCCCGGACGAGCGGAGTCTTCGCGGCAGCGGCACCATCCGACGCCCCCGGGGGGACGGCGCCCTGCCGGCCCGCCGGCCCCTTCGGCGCGGCGGCTGCCTCCCGTGCGGCCGTAGCCCGACTGGGCGCCTCTCGACTGGGCGCCTCCCGATCGGCTGGTTCCCGGCCGGATGTCGCGCGAGCGGCCGGGCCCCGTGGGCCGGCACCGTCCCGTTCCCCGCCGACGCGCCTGGTCGTCTCGTCGCGTGTGCCGCCGGTGGCCCCGGCGTTACCCGTCGTGGACGAGCTCCCCGTGCTGGACGAGCTCCCCGTGCTGGACGGGCGGCCTGTGGTCGGCGCGCTCCCGCGTGTGGTGGCCCGGACCGGCTCGACGAAGGGTGGCCGTTCCGCCGCCGACGCGGGGCGGCGCGGCGCGTCCGCCCGGGCTTCGGGGCCGGGACGACGCTCCGTCGCAGGGCGACGCTCCGTCGCAGGGCGACGTTCCGGCCCGTGCAGCGGCAGGGACGCCGGGACCGGTCGGCTCACGCCTCCCGACGACGGGACGGTGCCCTCCGCCGCCCGCGAGCGGGGTGCGGGCACGGGCACTGACGGGGCTTTTGCCTTGTCCGTGCCAGGACGGGCATCGGTGGTCTGGTCGTCGCCGGTGGTGTCCACATGCCCTCCCCGATGTGCTCGGCTCGCGGCGCTGCGGACCGTCGGCGGCTCATGCACCACCGCGGCCCGCGAGACCGAGCGGACAACACGGTAGAGGTTCACGGAGCGGCACAGCAGGGCCACCAGACACCAAATCCGCCGGCACAGGCCGCCGAGACCACTCATCGTGAGGGAGTCGGCGCGTTCACGCACTCTGCGGTTACCCACCTGCCCTTTTCGGCAGTGAAAAAGCCCGGTGGACGACCTTCGCGTTAGCCCGATCGGGCCATCAAATGATCACTCATGGCGCCGCGGAGGAACGATCGCGGCGCCACGGAGGGCTCGAGGAGGGCCCGTCGAGAGCTGTCGGGAGCTAGGGACGCCGCGGGAAGGACACCGAGGCGATCATCTGGACCGAGCGGGGAACACCGGCCGCCGGTGCCTTCGCCGGGATCACGGTCGCGACCGTGGGGACCGAGCCCTGGTCGGGCCGCCGGGGCGCCGCGCGCCCGTCCGCGAGCGCCGCGCCGCTGACCGCGAGGAGCATGAACGCGGCCGACCCGACGAGCGTCCGCCGCATCCGGCCGTGCCGGCGCGGCCGGGGGGTTGTGATCGCCGGGCGGCCGTGCCCGGCGGCGCGCACGGCGACCTCGGCACCGGCCAGAGCCGCGCCGGGCGCACCGCACCCCTGTGAGCTGGAAGCGAGGCGAGCGGTCCCGGCCGGGGCCCGGGACGACGCGGCCCCCGGTGGACGTTTGACCAGCAAGGCTGATCGGCCCGCGGAGGCTCCTGGCCGGGACGGCGACCCGCCCGGTCGAGCGGGGCGACCGGTGCGGACCAGGCCCGCCTGGCGCGCCGGCGAGACGGCCGGACGGACCGACCTGCGCGGAGCGGATCCCTCGGCGACGAAACCGCTGGCCATCGCGGGCATCCTGCGCGGGGCGGGCGGCGCGGGCCGCGCGACCTGGTACTCGCGAGCACCGAGGCTGAGCAGGGTCGAGGTCAACGTGCTGGGGAGGGTGGGAGTCGCCAGGGCGGAGAGCCGGGCCTTGAGCCTGCGCTGCTCGGCTACCTCCGCCTGACAGTCGGAGCAGCACGCAAGGTGTGCCAGCGCGCGATCCCTCTCGTCGTGGCTGAGCTGCCCGTCGACCAGGGGGGTGAGGCGCTCACCGAGATGGCTGCTCACGCCCGCCGCTCCCGAGGAGCACCGCCCTCGGCTCCGACGGCACTGCTCACCGGACCTCGGCGGCGGTCGGTCCGGCGACCACGGCGCCCCGACCTGTCCGGTTCGGCCGCGGCGGCGTCGACCGCGAGCTGGCTCTCACCCGGACTCGTGGCGCCCACCGGCGGCCGTTCCCAGGAACCGCTGGTCTCCGCCTGGGCCGGGGACGGCCCCGTGGCCGGGCCCACCGCGGCGTTCGAGACTCCGTCGTCGCCCGCCATCGCCATCCCGCGCGGGGCGCGGTCGGCGAGCGCGGCGCGCAGCATCGCCCGCCCCCGGGAGATCCGGCTGCGGACGGTGCCGAGCTTGACCCCGAGCGTCTGTGCGATCTCCTCGTAGGAGAGCTGCTCGATGTCGCACAGCACGACCGCGGCACGGAAGTCCGGCGGCAGCGCGGCGAGAGCGGCCTCGACGTCGGCGTCCAGATGGCTCTCGGCGTAGACGGCCTCCGGGCTCGCCTCACGGCCGGCCAGGCGCTCGGTGTCCTCCGGCAGGGCGTCAAACCTGATCTTCTGCTGGCGGCGCATCCGGTCCAGGAACAGGTTGGTCGTGATGCGGTGCAGCCACCCCTCGAAGGTGCCGGGGGTGTAGTCGGCCAGCGAGCGGAACACCCGGACGAAGACGTCCTGGGTGAGGTCCTCGGCGTCGTGCGCGTTGCCCGTCAGGCGATAGGCAAGGCGGTACACCCGGTTGCCGTGCTCCCTGACCACGTCCTCCCAGGACGGAGGCACCCAACCAGCTACTTCTGGGGTGGCGGCCGCGTCGGGGACGGCCGAACCAGCCCCGAGCTCCTGCGCCGCCACAGCCGCCTCTCGGTCGGTTCGCGACGAACGTACCCGACGCGCCGGCCAGGGAGCGGCGAATCCCGCTGCGGACACCGATGTTTCTCCCCTCGACCCAGTCGACACGGGCGCACTGACAAGACGAACGTTCCTGTCTTGTCTCCCGTTCCCGTAGGCTGCGGATGTCATGCCGGACATCGACATCGCCGCACGGGAATCTGCCGTCGCCTACGCCGAGGGCTTCCTCGTGGAAGACCCCGTTCTTCGTGCTGCCCGCGCCCGCGCCGAGGAGGTCGGGATCGCCCCGGTCAGCCCCGGCGCCGGGGCGGTGCTCCGCTTCCTCGCCGCATCCGTCGGCGCCCGCGCAGTCGTCGAGATCGGCACGGGTACCGGTGTGTCCGGAACGTGGCTCCTCCGCGGGATGCGTCCTGACGGAACCCTGACCACGATCGACGTCGAGGCCGAGCACCTGCGGCTCGCCCGCCGCATCTACGCCGACGCCGGGATGGCCCCCGGCCGCTCCCGGCTGATCACCGGGCGGGCCCTCGAGGTGCTTCCCCGGCTCACCGACGGCGCCTACGACCTGGTGTTCTGCGACGCCGACCGGCGGGAGAGCACCGAGTACCTGACCCAGGCGCTCCGCCTGCTCCGTCCCGGCGGGATCGTGGCGTTCACCGGAATCCTCGCGGGCGGGCAGACCGGCGACCCGGCCACCCGCGTCCAGGATTCCGTGGCCGTCCGGGAGCTGGCGACCGCCGTCCGGGACGACGTTCGCCTCACCCAGATGCTGCTCACGACCGGGGACGGTCTGCTGGTGGCGGTCGTGGCGAAGTCCTCCCCCGTCGGCTGATCGCCCCGCCGACGGCACCGGGATCGGTGCATTAGACCGGTATTACCGATTAGTCTCTGTGGGCCGGGCGCTACGCCCGTGCCGTCGGCAGCGCGTCCCAGTCCCTGCCCACACGGATCCTGCCCAACCGGACGACCCGCGTGCCGACGAGCACTGGCCGAGCGATGGCCGCCAGGCCGCTCCGGGCGTCCAAGGGGGACGTCCGAAGTAGACCTGCGCGGCCCAGAACACCCGGCGGTACGGCATCCCGACGCGACGAGCGCGGGGTGCCGCCACGCCGACCGGCGCGAGCCGTTCGGTGACGGTCGAGGCCGGGAGTGGACGTCGTGCGGAGTGACGTGGCGCGGAGTGAGGTGGATCGTCGTCGTTTCGACGACGACTTCGGCTACCGCGGCTCCGCGTACCACGATGCCGACTACGACGGTGCCGGGTACGACGATCCCGAGTTCCGCGGCCCCGGGTATCCGAGCCCTGAGCACCGCGACTCCGGCCGCCACGACCCCGGCCGCCACGACCCCGGCCATCACGACCCCGGCCATCACGACCCTGGCCATCACGACGCGGGCTACGACGACCGCGACTATCGCGACCCCGGGTACCCCGGCTCCGGCTCCGGCCCGCGCCGTCCCGCCTCTCGCCCCGACGACACCGGGCACCGGCCCGGCAGCTCGTACCGGGACGACGCCGGACACCGGGATGACACCGGGGGCCGGGCCGACAGCGGGTACAGGGGCGATTCCGGTCCCGACGGGCCCGGGCTGCGGGACGACGGCACCCGGCAGCGCGGCCAGTCCGGTCGGGCTGATCGGGCCGGTCGGGCCGGTCGCACCGACCCGACCGGCCGAAGCGGCTACCCCGACCGATCCGGCGGACCCGCCCGCCCCGGCTACCCCGACCGATCCGATGATGCCCTGCGTGCCACCCATCCGGGCCGCGACCGACACCCCGGCGGCCACGGCGCGCGGCCGGGGTTTCCGGCCGCGGGCGGCTTCGCGCAGCGGCCGCCCGCACCGCCGCAGCCACCACCGCCGCCGCGCCGGGAGAACTGGCTCGGCTGGGTGGCGTTCCTGCTCGGAATCGCGGTGCTCTCCGGCGCGGCCGGCTACACGCTGAACCGGGTGACCAGCGGGTCGGGTACCCCCACCGCGGGCCCGACCACCGGCGAGCAGCCCGCGAGCACGACCGACCCTGCGGCCGGCGGCTCGGGGCAGGGCACGGGGCCGACAGCCGAGCAGGTCGCGATCCTGCTCGCCAACCAGGGCCTGCCGCTACGGACGACGGTCGTCTACACGGCGCAGAACGACCCCGGCCGCCTCCTGGGACGTCCCGGCGGGTACTCCAGCCGGCTCGCCTTCACCGACGAACGCATCAGCGCCAGCGAGATCGCGGGCGCGCCGGCGGACGCCATCGAGCGCGGCGGTGCCATCGAGGTCTTCGTCGATCCCGCCTCCGCCGCGGGCCGCGGCGCCGCCCTGCGCGCACCCGCCGGTGGTGACCTCTCCAAGGAGTACACCTACGTGCGCGGGACGATCGTGCTGCGGCTCTCGCTGATCCTTCCGGAGGAGATGGCTGCCGGGTACGAGACCGCCCTCGCCGCGGTTGCCGGGCAGCCGTCGCAGCCCGGGCAGCCGTCCTAGTGCGTCCTGGCGTCGCGGTGTCCGGCGCGTGGCCGGCGACGGCTCGGTCGACGTTTGCGTGGGTGCACTGGAGGGGGAGGCGTACGGCATGAACATCCGCGAGTTCTACGACGCCGATCCCCGCCGCCGGGCGTCCGAGGAGATCACATTCGGGGACGGCTGGACCACGGCGGACGACGAACACTCGACCTACCGGCTGAACTGGGTGGTCGACACCGGTGAGATCTACTCGGTGCGCGAGCCGCACCCCGGCGGCATCCTGGCCCGCTACCTCGATCAGTTCCGCGTGGACCAGGCCGACGTGGACGAGCTTCTCGTGGACGTCCTCGCCGACACCGACCGGTACGCCGTCGAGGCCGCGCTCGCCGGCTGGCCCGCGGTCATGCCGGAGAAGGACAGCCTGAGCTGGGCCCGGCGCCAGCTCGCGGCACTGGGCTCCGCCAGCCCCTCCGAACGCTGACGGCCCGCTCCCCCGCCGGGCCCGCCCGCTGGCCGGCGGAACCGCGGACACCATGCGGCGTCCGCGGTTCCGCCGAACCGCGGACGCGCTCCGTCAGGTGGGCTGTTCGCCTGCCGGGGCTCCGGCGAGGTAGGCGATCAGGGTGCGCACTCCCCACCCGGTACCGCCGCGGCTGATCTCGCCGTCGTCGGAGTCCGCGCGGGCCGTGCCGGCGATGTCGAAGTGCGCCCAGGGCAGACCCGCGGTGAACTCCCTGAGGAACAGCGCGGCGGTGATCGACCCGCCGTTGACGTCCAGCGCACGGCCGATGTTCGCCAGGTCGGCGACCGGCGAGTCGATGGCCGGCCGGTACTCCTCGGTCAGCGGCAGCCGCCAGACCCGCTCCCCCGCGCGGCCGGCCGCGTCGGCGAGCTCGCCGGCCAGCGTGTCGTCGGAGGAGAACAGGCCAGCGGTGCGCCGACCGAGCGCGACGGTGATCGCGCCGGTGAGCGTGGCCAGGTCGACGATCTGGTCGGGGGCGAGGGTGGCGGCGGCGTAGGCCAGGCCGTCGGCGAGCACCAACCGGCCCTCGGCGTCGGTGTTGAGTACCTCGACCGTCGTTCCGCCCCAGCAGGTGATCACGTCTCCGGGCCGGACGGCGGACGCGCCGATCATGTTCTCGGCGAGGCAGAGCAGCGCGGTGACCTTGCCGGGAACTTCCAGCTCGGCCAGCGTGACCATGGCGCCGAGCACGGCAGCCGCGCCGGACATGTCGGTCTTCATGCTGGCCATGGAGACCGACGGCTTGAGCGACAGCCCGCCGGAGTCGAAGGTGATCCCCTTGCCGACCAGCACCCGGTGGCCGGGAGTCCTCCCGCCGGGCGCGGACAGGCCGTCGTAGGTCAACGTCACCAGACAGGGCGGGCGCGGGGAGCCCCCGCCCACCGCGACCAGCCCACCGAAGCCCTGGCTGACCAGGTCGGAGTGGTCGAGCACGGTGACGCCCAGGCCGGCCTGGGACGCGGCTCGCACCGCCTGGTCCGCCAGCCAGCGTGGCGTCTTCACGAGGCTCGGCATGTTGATCAGATCACGGGCGAGGCACACGCCATCCGCCACGGCGCGCGCCCGGCGCACCGCCTCGATCAGCGCCGGGTTCTCGGCGCGCTCCGTGCGCAGGACGAGGATCCGCTCGGCTCGCGGACCGGCCGGCGGCTCGTCGGGAGCTGACTCGGCGGACTCCGCGGACTCGGGAGCCGGCTCGGTGCCCGCCTCGTGGGTCGTACCGGTGACGGCGTCCTCCGGGGTGGCACCGGTGACGGCGTCTGCCGGGCGGTAGGAGCCCAGCACGAAGCCCTCGACGAACGCGTAGATCTGCTCGGCGTCGGGTTCGGCGACGACGAAGGGCCGCCCCCGCGTTCCCCCGCGCCGCGCGAGAGCCGCGCCGGCCGAACGCCAGTCGGCGGTCCCACCGGCGCCCACGCCGAGCAGGAACAACCGCCACGGCCGCTCGGAGCGCGACAGCGGCACGACGAGGACACCGCCCGCGTCGCCCCGGAAGGCCTCGTTCTCGATCAGGCGGTCCGGGTCCGCGCCGACGCGCGCGCAGGCGCTCCGGCCCTGCTCGCCGACGACCGCGGCACCGTCCACACTGGTGACCACGACGGCGAGCACGGAACAGTCCCAGCCGACCGCGGCGCCGGCCGTACCCTCGGCAGCACCACCAGCGCCGGCAGTACCGACCGCTCCGGCACTACCGGGCGAGCCGGCAACACCGGGCGCGCCAACGGAGCCGGCCGGCGGCGCCGGTTCGCCCGGCGCCCCGCCGGTATCGTCCCGGACCGGCGGCTCGCCCGGCTCGGGCCCACCAACTGACGGCGGGTGCTCGGTGGATGTGAGGATGACGAGGGGGGCGCGGTACCTCGAGTCGATGAGGTCGGCGTCCTGGGTGGGAGCGGCGGTCGTCACGCGGACGCCTCCGCCCCGCGGACCCGTCCGCCGGGCCGGGGGTAGGTGACCACCGAGCCTAACCGACCGCGATCTTGAGAGCGTCTCCCAGCGCGCTCGCCTCGTCGGCTGTGAGTTCGACGACGAGTCGGCCGCCCCCTTCGAGCGGGACGCGCATGACAATGCCGCGCCCCTCCTTGGTGACCTCGAGCGGACCGTCACCCGTCCGCGGCTTCATGGCCGCCATCGGTGCACCTCTTCCTGCCGTCGGACCTGCGTCTGACGACGATTATCCCGGAGACCGACCCGCAAACCGAAACACGTCCCTGCGGGGAATCACAACGGTCACGGAGAGGTAGTGGTTTCGGTGGCCCGAGAGGGCCTCTGGCGGCTCCGAACGAGGGACTCTGGTGTGATTCACTACGGTTACCCACGGCCATTTTCCCCGGACGGCGAGGCCTCGGGGCCGTGAGTGTCCCCTCGTGTGGCATCCGCCCGCTCCGGGGCAGGCCGTTCCGGATCAAGCTTTTCCAGATCATGCCGGGTCGAATCATGCTGTGCGGCAGGATCCCGCACCGCCTCGGTCCCGACTGGCTCCGTCTGGACGTCGCCGGGCCGGGCCATGTCGGCGTCGGCGTCGGCGTCGGCGTCGAGGTCGAGGTCGAGGTCGGCGTCGAGGTCGGCGGCTGGGCCGGGGTGCGCGTCGTCGTCACCGCCGACGCCGAGATGCGCGAACTCCGCGAGCCGGACCAGCTCGTCGTCCCGGCGGGCGAGCTCCTCGTCACGCCAGGCGATCTCGTAGGCGAGGCGGGCCAGGACGGCGTCGACCTCGGCCATCCGGTAGCCGCGGGCCGCCATGCCGAACCGGACGTCCGCCACGTCGTCGGCCGCCACGGAACGCGCGCCGAGGCCGGTGTGCGGTCCGTCGGGCACGGCCGGCGCCATCCGGTCGAACCGGCCGACGGCCAGCGCGGCGACGGCGAAGACGACCACCGCGACAAGCACGATCTCCACTGCGAGCACCACGCCGTCGATCGTGCCATGCCCGGGTGGGCCGAGCGGATCCACCCGCCGCCCCCGGGGCGATCCCGCCGGCCCGCGGTCTCTGGCAGGGTTGCGGGGTGCCCGCCGACGCCTTCCCGACCAGCGAGCCCCGCCCGACCGACGCACCCCGCCCGACCGACGCACCCGGCCCGGCGGCTGGGCCGGTGCCGGCGCGGCCGTTGCGCCTGGGGTCGCGGGTGTTCGCGCCGTCCGAGCTGGTCGTGATGGCGATCGTCAACCGCACGCCGGACTCCTTCTTCGACCGCGGGGCCACCTACGGCGAGGCCGAGGCGCTCGCCGCCGTCGACGCGGCGGTGGACGCCGGAGCCGGGATCATCGACATCGGCGGGGTCAAGGCGGCCCCGGGCGAAGAGGTCGACGCAGCCGAGGAGCTGCGCCGCGTCGGCGGGTTCGTCTCGGCGGTGCGGGCCCGCCACCCGGAGGTCGTGATCAGCGTCGACACCTGGCGCGCCGCGGTCGGACGGATCGTCGCCGGCGAGGGCGCCGATCTGCTCAACGACGCCTGGGGCGGGGTCGACCCGGAGCTGGCCGAGGTCGCCGCCGAGTTCGGCACCGGGCTGGTCTGCACCCACGCCGGCCACCTGCCGCCGCGGACCCGTCCGCACCGGATCGCCTACGACGACGTGGTCGCCGACATCGCCGCCACGACGACAGCGCTGGCCGAACGGGCGGTGTCGCTGGGCGCCCGGCCGGACGGGGTGCTCATCGACCCAGGGCACGACTTCGGCAAGAACAGCCGACACTCGCTGGAGTCGACCCGCCGCCTGCCGGAACTGGTCGCGACCGGGTGGCCGGTACTGGTCGCGATGTCCAACAAGGACTTCGTCGGTGAGGTCCTCGACGCGCCCGTGGACGAGCGGCTGGAGGGCACGCTCGCGGCGACCTCCGTGGCGGCCTGGCTGGGAGCCCGGGTCTTCCGCGCGCACCAGGTCGCCGCCACCTGGCGCACGCTGCGCATGGTCTCCGCGCTGCGCGGGGACGTCGACCTGCGGATCGCCCGCCGCGGCGTGGTCTGAGCCGGGCCGGACCAGCACCGCCAGGCGCGCCGGCCTGGGCCGGCGGTGCGCTACTCGCCTTCGGCGACCTCGCCCTGTGTGGGCACCCGGGCGGCGCCGCGGCCCGCGCCGGCGCCCGCCTCGAGGATGTCGAAGGCCTCGGGCACGCTGGTCGCCCAGATCAGGATGTCGCGGGCCGGCGGGCGGACGAAGCCGCGGCCGACCAGGTCCTCGACGAGCATGCGCAGGTGCGCGTACACGCCGTCGTGATCCAGGATGACGACCGGTTTGGCGTGCAGGCCGAGCACCGCGGCCACCCAGATCTCGAGCAGTTCCTCGAGGGTGCCGAGCCCGCCCGGCAGGGTCAGGAACCCGTCGGCGCGGTCGTCCATGACGGCCTTGCGCTCGCGCATCGTGGCGGTGACGATCAGCTCGTCGGAGTCGGTGTCCCCGACCTCCATCGCCAGCAGCGTCTCGGGGATCACGCCGACCGTGTGCGCGCCGCCGGCCCGCGCGGCCCGGGCGAGGGCGCCCATGCACGACACCGAGCCGCCGCCCGAGACCAGCACGTGCCCGCGCCGGGCGAGCTCCGTGCCGACCTCGGCGGCGAGCAGCACGAACGCGGGATCGATGTGGTCCGAGGACGCGCAGTACACACAGACGTTCACGAGGGCGCCCCACCGGCCGCGGCGGCCCCGCCGACCTCGCTGGCGGTCTCGTCGCCGGAGGTGGCCGCGGCGGGCGGGCCGGCACGGCCGGTCCCCTCGAGGATCAGGCGCACGGCCTCGTCGACGTCGTCGGTCATGGTCACCAGGTCGAGGTCGCCCGGCTTGATCCGGGCGGAGCCGAGGACGGTCGAGCGCAGCCACTCCAGCAGGCCCGACCAGTAGGCCGTGCCCATGAGCACCACCGGGAACCGGGTCACCTTGCCCGTCTGCAGCAGGGTGAGGGCCTCGAAGAGCTCGTCGAGGGTGCCGAACCCGCCCGGCATGATGACGAAGGCCTCGGCGTACTTCACGAACATCGTCTTGCGGACGAAGAAGTACCGGAAGCTGACGCCCAGATCGACCCAGTCGTTGAGATCCTGCTCGAAGGGCAGCTCGATGCCGAGGCCGACCGAGAGCCCGCCGGCCTCCTGCGCCCCCCGGTTGACCGCCTCCATCGTGCCCGGCCCGCCGCCGGTGATCACCGCGTAGCCGGCGTCGGCCAGCGCGGCACCGAGCCGGCGTCCCAGCTCGTACTCGGGTTCGTCCCGGCCGACCCGGGCCGACCCGAAGACCGTGACGGCCGGGGGCAGATCCGCCAGCAGCCCGAAGCCCTCGACGAACTCGCTCTGAATGCGCAGGACGCGCCACGGGTCACTGTGGACGAACGAGGCCGGGCTGCGGGTGTCGAGCAGGCGTTGGTCGGTGGTGGAGTGCTCCACCTGCCCGCGCCGCGCCGTGACCGGGCCGCGGCGCTGCTCGGGCGGCGGCCCGCCACCCCGCCGGGTACGCCTGGACACCGCGGCCGCGGGAGCAACCGCGGGCCCGGGCTCGACGGCGGGAACGGGCGGGGGGACGTCCGCCGGACCATCACCGGCTGGGCGCGCGGCCGCTGTCGGAACGATCGGCTGGGACGTCGATCCGCCGCCCGGCGGATCAGGGTGGGCGGGCCGAGTCACGTCCGCACCATACGCAGATCCGCCCGGACGCCCGAAGCTCAGGGCGTGCCGCGGCCGACCAGGTAGGAGCCGAGCACGCGCTCCGTCTCCTCGATCACCGCCACCTCGACGTACTCGTCGCGGGTGTGCGCCAGGTTCGGGTCTCCGGGACCGTAGTTGAGCGCCGGTATGCCCAGCTCGGCGAACCGCGCCACGTCGGTCCACCCGTACTTGGCCACCGGGGCCCGCCCGGTGGCCGCCACGAAGGCCGCCGCGGCCGGGGCGGACAGCCCGGGCGGGGCCCCGCCGGCGCTGTCGTCGAGCACCAGGTCGTAGCCGTCCAGCACCTCGGCCACGTGGGCCAGCGCGGCCTTCGGGTCCCGGTCGGGGGCGAAGCGGAAGTTCACCGTGACCCGGCAGCTGTCCGGGATCACGTTGCCGGCCACGCCGCCGTCGATCCGGACCGCCGAGAGGCCCTCCCGGTAGGTGCAGCCGTCCAGCGTGACGGACCGCGGCCGGTACCGCGCCAGCCGGGTCAGCAGCTCCCCGGCCTGGTGGATGGCGTTCTCCCCGAGCCAGGAGCGGGCCGAGTGCGCGCGGCGGCCCGGCACCGTGGCCACGACCCGCAGCGTGCCCTGGCAGCCCGCCTCGATCTCGCCGGAGGTGGGCTCCATGAGGATCGCCAGATCCGCCTGGAGCCAGTCGCGGTGCCGCTCGGCGAGCCGGCGCAGCCCGTTACGGGCGGCCGCGACCTCCTCGTTGTCGTAGAAGACCCAGGTGACGTCGTGCCGCGCCCCCGCCCCCGAGACCGGCCCCGGCCTCGACTCGGGCGCCGGCGCCGACCCCGACGCCGGGGTGCCGAGGAGCGCAGCCAGGCGGAGCATCACGGCCACCCCGGCCTTCATGTCGGACGTCCCGCAGCCGTACAGGCGGGAGCCGTCGAGGCGGGCCGGGAGGTTGTCGGCGACGGGCACCGTGTCGAGGTGACCGGCCAGCAGCACCCGCGCGGGCAGGCCGTGGCCGGTCCGCGCGAGCACCGCGTCGCCGTCCCGCAGGATCTCCAGGCCGCCGAGGGAGCGCAGCGCCTCCTCGACGGCCGTCGCGAGCGTGCCCTCGTCGCCGCTGACCGACGGCACGTCCACGAGGACACGCGTCAGCTCACCGACGGGCAGCGCCAGATCGAGGCCCATGACGGTCAGGAGGCCACGCCGTGTTCACGCAGGATGTCGTTCAGCGCGAGCTTGTCGTGGATCTCGCCTTCGTCCAGAGTGCGCAGGACGAGGATGCAGGGCATGGCGAACTCGCCGGCCGGGAAGGAGCGGACCCGGCTGGAGCCGACGGCCACCGCGCGCTCCGGGATCTCCCCGCGCGGGTGCTCCTCCCCCGTCACAGCGTCGAAGACGTGGGTGGACGCCGTCAGGATCGCCCCGGCGCCGAGCTTCGCGCCGCGCCGGACCCGGGCGCCCTCGACCACCATGCAGCGGCTGCCGACGAACGCGTCGTCCTCGACGACCACCGGCACCGCGCTCGGCGGCTCGAGCACGCCGCCCAGGCCGACCCCGCCGGAGAGGTGGACATTGCGCCCGACCTGGGCGCACGAGCCGACCGTCGCCCAGGTGTCGACGAGGGTCCCGGCACCGACGTAGCCGCCGATGTTGGTGTAGCTGGGCATGAGCACGGCACCGGGCTCGACGTGGGCGCCCCAGCGGACGATCGCGCCCGGCACCACCCGCACGCCGTCGAACCGGGTCTTGAGCGGGACGCGGTCGTGGAAGTGGAAGTCCCCGGCGGCCGACTCGACCATCGGCAGGACCTTGAACGACAGCAGGATCGCCCGCTTGGCCCGCTCGTCGACGACGACGCTGCCGTCCGCGGCGACCTGGGCGACCCGGGCCTCACCGGCGTCGATCGCGTCGACCGCGCCCACGATGACCTTGCGGGCCTGGGTGTCCTCCGGCGTCAGCTCGCCGCGACGCTCCCACAGGTCGTCGATGGCCCGGTCCAGGGGAGACACGACTTCGCCGGACGTGACACCCGCGTCCGATGGGCTGGGGTTTGCTCCGCTCACGCTGCTCACGGATAAGACCCTACGGGTCTCGGGGTGAGCGGCGCTCGCGACCGCGGCGGTCAGCGGACGTCGGGCTCCGAGCCCCAGCCCGGCGTGTTCCGGTCTCCCTGCTCGCCACCACCGGGCCGCGGGACGGCCATCTGCCCGGTCTCGTACGGCGGCACCGGCACCGGCATCTGCCCGGTCTCGTACGGCGGCACCGGCACCGGCATCTGCCCGGTCTCATATGGCGGGACCGGCATCTGCCCCGTCTGGTACGGCGGCACCGGCATCTGCCCCGTCTGGTACGGCGGCACGGCCATCTGCCCGGTCTGGTAAGGCAGCGGCGGTTGCTGCTGCGGCGCGCTGCCGCCGCCGTTCTCATACGAGGGGACGGGCAGCTGACCCGTCTGGTACGGCGGTGGCGTGCCCTGCCCGGCGGCACCCTCACCGGCACCGGAGTACGACCCCGACCGACGGTGGGCGCCCTGGGGGTCCCGGTAGGGATCTCCGGGCTGCCCCGAGCGAACGTCCCGGCCTCCCCGGAAGTCCTGGGGCTGCCGGTATTCCTCAGGCTGCCAGTACTCCTCGGGCTGGCGGTACTCCTGGGCCGAGCCGAAGTCCTGGGTGGGGCGGTAGTCCTGGGACGGCCGGGCGCCCGGATCGGGCTGACTCGACCGGTACCGGTCGAACGAACCGACGGAGCTCTGGTCGGCCCGCGCCGGCTCACCCGCTCCGTACCCGGACGGACGGCCGGAGGACCAGCCCTGGTCACCGCCGCGGCCCGCACCCACCGGATGCGGCCCCGAAGCCGCGGGGCCGGGCGGCCCGGCGGGCGGGTAGCCGCCCGGCTGCTGGCCCCAGCCCGGCGCGGCCTGCGCGCCGCTCGGGGCGCCTGCCGCGGGGAGCATGGTCATGCGCTCCGGAACGGTGGCGATCTGGGCGTCCGGGGCGGTCAGCGCGACCCGCACGTGCCGCCGGCCGGACTCACCGTAGAAGCTCCCCGGCGCGACCAGGACACCCACGCTGGACAGCGCGTCCACCGTGGCCCAGCAGTCCTCGCCGCGGGTGGCCCACAAATAGAGACCGGCCTCGCTGTGGTCGATCGTGAAGCCCGCGACGGCGAGCGCCGCGGCGAGCACCGCCCGCCGGTTGGCGTAGCGGGCGCGTTGGTCGGCGACGTGCATGTCGTCCGCGAGCGCGGCCGTCGCCGCCGCCTGCACCGGCGACGGCATCATCAGCCCCGCGTGCTTGCGGAGCTGGAGCAGCCCGTCGACGAGCTCGGGGTCACCGGTGACGAACCCGGCCCGGTACCCGGCCAGGTTCGAGCGCTTGGACAACGAGTGGACGGCGAGCAGGCCCTCGTGGGAGCCGCCGCAGACATCCGGGTGGAGCACCGAGACCGCGCGGGCCTCCCAGCCCAGCTCGATGTAGCACTCGTCGCTGGCGACGATCACGCCGCGCTCACGCGCCCAGGTGACCACCGCGCGCATCTCGTCCACCGACAGGACACGCCCCGTCGGGTTGCCGGGCGAGTTCAGCCAGACGAGGGCGACACCCTCGGCGGGGCCGACGACCGGCTCGCAGTGCGCGAGCAGGGCGCCGACCTCGTAGGTCGGGTAGGCCGGGGTGGGCACCCAGACGCGGTCCCCGGGCTCCAGGCCGAGCTGCGAGGGAAGCTGGGCGACCAGCTCCTTCGTGCCCAGCACCGGCAGCACGGCGGACGGCTCCACCAGCACTCCGAGCCGGCGGGCCAGCCAGCCGGCGGCCGCCTCGCGAAGATCAGGTGTACCTGCGGTGAGCGGGTACCCCGGAGAGTCCGCGGCACCGGCGAGGGCATGGCGCACCACCGCCGGCGTCGCGTCGACCGGGGTACCCACCGACAGGTCCACCAGCCCGTACGGATGCGACCGCGCCTTCTCCTTGTACGAGACCAGGTGGTCCCACGGGAAGTCGGGCAGCCGCACCCGCGACCGTCCCGGCGATCTGATCGTCCGGGACGGTCTCGCCGACTCCCCTGAACCGGTCAGGACTCGCCCTGGGGAGCCAGCGCGGAGATGGTGGGCGGGTCGAAGTCGAGGGCGCCGACCTTGGAGGCGCCGCCGGGCGAGCCGAGCTCCTCGAAGAACGACGCGTTCGTGTCGGTGAAGGTCTTCCACTGGTCGGGGACGTCGTCCTCGTAGTAGATCGCCTCAACCGGACAGACGGGCTCACAGGCACCACAGTCGACGCACTCGTCAGGCTGGATGTAGAGCATCCGTCCGCCTTCGTAGATGCAGTCGACCGGGCACTCCTCGATGCAAGCCCTGTCCTTCACATCAACACAGGGCTCCGCGATGACGTAGGTCACCGGACGTTCCTCCTCGAGCTCACGGGCGACTGATTCCTTAGTATCGACCTGGACCGTTCGGTGTCGACAACAAGGGCGTGCACTAGTGGTGTATGTCGTCCACATCACTCCGGCCGACATCGGCTCCCGGGTCGTGATCCGGCGCCGTATCTCTGGTCCGCTCCCCCTGAGCGATGTTCTGGGCACGCTTGAGTCCTGGTCGGAAGGCGAACTCCGCCTCCGCCGCACCGACGGTACGACAGTGAGTGTGCCCGAGGAATCCCTCGTAGCGGCGCGTGTCGTGCCCTTGACACCCCGGCGGGCCAATCCTCGGCCCCCCGGTCGGGCGACACCATTGGACCAGCCCGGAACGCCCCCTCGCCACGACATTGCGGAACGCAACGATCAGATCACGGAATCAGATCGCCCCGCCGCTCTCCGCACGGACGGCCAGGTCGGCGCCGACGCGGATGGAGAGTACCCGGACGCCGGTGACGACGATACCGGGGACAATGGCGGCGACCGGGACGCGAGTGGCGCCGACCCGGGCGGCGCCGGCCCGAGTGTGGAGGTCCAGCGGTGAGCGCCCACAGCAGGCGGATGTTCGCCACCGTCGTCCGCCGCGAACCCGTCGACCTGGCACTCGCGTGTCATCTGATCGCCGCCGAGGCCGGCCCGGAGACGAACCCGGCCGAGACGACCCGTGCCCTCGACGCCCTGGCCGCCGACACCGCCGCCCTCCTCGCGGCCCGCCGGGCCGCTCCGCGGGGCCGTGGCGCGGCTGGTGCCGGTACCGACACCGGTGCCGCTTCCGGGGCCGGGGCCGCCACTGAGGCCGCTTCCGGGGCCGGGGCCACCTCCGGGGCCGCCTCCGGGGCGCCGGCGGAGCGGGGCACCGCGGCCGACGCGGGCACCGACGCCGGCGGGGGCACGCTGACCGGGCTCGACCTGCGCGCCGCCGCCGAGGCGCTGCGGGAGTCCCTCGGCGAGCGGGCCGGGTTCGCCGGGCACGAGTCCGACTACGACGACGTTCGGGCCTCGTTGCTGCCCGACGTCATCAGCCGGCGCCGCGGCCTGCCGATCCTGCTGTCCATCGTGTGGATCGAGGTCGCGCGCAGAATCGGCGTCCCCGCCTACGCCGTCGGGCTGCCCGGCCACGTGATCGTCGCGGTGGGCGCGCCCCATGAGAACGTCCTCGTCGACCCGTACGCCGGGGGGGAGATCATGACGGTGCACGACGCGGCGGCACGAGTGCGCGCGGCCGGCGCGGCGTTCACCCGGGCCCAGCTCGCCCCGATGACCCCGGAGGACCTGCTCACCAGGGTCCTGAGTAACATCCGGGTGCTCGCGGCACGCACCGACGTCCCACGCACCAGGCTGTGGGCGGTGGAGCTCTCGCTCCTGCTGCCCCGCCACCCCGCCGTGCTGCGGCGCGAGCGGGGCGAGCTGCGCGTCCGGCTGGGCGACTTCCTCGGCGGCGCGACGGACCTGACCAACTTCGCCGACGCGGTCACCACCGTGGAACCCGCCGCCGCCGCGGCCGCCCGGCACGCCGCCGCGGCCGCCCGCGCCCGCCTGAACTGAAGGCTTACGAGGACGAGCCGGCCCGGCGCGAGCGAGCCGGCTGGTCGGCCGAGAGGTACGAGCCCTCGTAGAAGATCAGCGGAGCGGCATCCGGCCGCTGCGCCGCCAGCGCGACCACCTCTCCGATCACCAGCGTGTGGTCACCGCCCGGATGCGTCGCGACGGTCCTGCACTCCAGGACGGCGAGCGCGCCCTCCAGCAGGGCGACCCCGGTCCGCGCGCCGAGCGAGTACCGCCAGCCCAGGAGCTGCCCCCCGCCACCGCCGGACCGCCCGTCGCCCCCGTACCCGTCGTCGGTGGGCCGGTCGGCGCCGCGGCGGGCGAAGTCGCGGGACGCCTGATCCATGTCGGCGGCGAGGATCGAGACCCCCCACACCCCGGCGTCGAGGAGCGGGGCGTGGAACCGGGCGTCCTGACGCACGCTGACGAGGACGAGCAGCGGGTCGAGGGAGACCGAGACGAAGGAGTTGGCCGTCATCGCGAGCTGGTGCCCGTCCACAACCGTGGTCAGGACGGTCACACCGGTCGCGAACCGGCCGACCACCCGGCGGAACGCCGCCGCGTCGGGCACGGCCAATCCGTCCGGAGCCGTCGGGCCGTCCAGGGAGCCGGCGGCGGGGAGGTCGGGCCCGGGCTGGAGCTCGGCCGGGCACGGCTGCGCGCGGGCCGTCTCCGCCGGAGCGGGTTCGGGCAGGGGCTGGCGCGCGGGGCTGGCCACGGCGGCAACGCTACAGCGGCGGAAGTGGCCCCACCGCCCTGTCGGGACACCTCGGTGACCATCGGCACAACCCCGGCAGGGCCCACGGCCCCACCGTCACCCGGCCGACCGCGCGGACGCTCCTCCCGGCCGCCCTCAGCGGGGGGGCACCGTCGGGGGACGCGGCGGCAGCGCCGTCAGGCCGCGCCGCGCCTGCCCGAACACGGCCACGACCACCGGCGCGAACACGCCTATCCCCAGGAAGAGGTAGCCCGTAGCGGTCGCCTTCAGCAGCAGGTCGCCCTCGGTACGCGACGCGGCGAGAAGCAGGACGACGGGGATCCAGCCGACAAGCGGGATCATCGCCCCGAGCCGGGTACCGGTCAGCCAGCGGACCAGAAACGGCACCCCGGTGTTACCGAAAAGCGCCAGCAGCAGGCCGATGGAGATCAGCGTCCCGCCCGGCCGCGGGCCGGAGGGCACCAGAACGACGCCGTACACCCCGAGCACGAGCCCGGCCACGATGCCGAACGCGTACGAGACACCGAGGAAGGCACGATGGGGCTCCTCGGGCGGCCCCGGCACCGCGGCGGCCGGGACGGCCCGGCCGGCAGCGGCGCCCGGGGTGGCCGGGGCGCCCGGGGTGGCCGGGGTGGCCCTCCCCTGCCGGCGCGCGGACGGCTTGGAACGCTCCTTCGAAGGCGTCAAGGCCGTCGACGGAGCCGGATCACCGCTCGCGTCGTGACCGTGGCCAAGCGTCGGACGGGGCATTCCCCGACAGTAGGCCATGGACCGCCCGATCACGCGCCGAGGCCGAACCGTCGATCTCGCACCGCCCGCCAGCCGGCCGCCCCGGCGCCAGGCCCCGTTCCGCTGCCGGCTTCTCCGGGTCGGTGCCCTACGGGGTTACGAGTTCCCGGGGCACGGCTATGACGTCCACGAGGGCGCCGCGACGCCAGACTGTCATTTCGACGGGTTGTCCGATGGTGTCCTCGGTCAGCAGTCGCTGGAGATCGCCCGGGCCGGCGACGGGCGTCCCGGCGATCGACAGGACGAGATCGTCGGTGAACAGTCCGGCCTGCCCGGCTGGGCTACCCTGTACCACCTCCGCGAGGCGCACGCCGTGGCGTTGCCCCGTCCGCTCGGCCAGGGCCGGCGGGAGCGGCACCCGGGCACCGGCCACACCGAGGTAGGCGCGGCGGACTCGGCCATCCCGGATCAGTGCCGCGAGGATGCGCCTGGTGGTGGCGTTCACGGGGACGGCCAGGCCGAGCCCGACGCCGGCGACGGCGGTGTTCACCCCGACCACGCGGCCGTCGGCGGTGACCAGTGCCCCGCCGGAGTTTCCCGGGTTCAGCGCGGCGTCCGTCTGGATGACCTCGTCCACGACGCGCACGGCCGAACCGGAGCGGGTCGGCAGCGAGCGGTTCAGGGCGCTGACCACGCCGGCGGTGACGCTCCCGGTCAGCCCCAGCGGATTGCCGACGGCGACGACGAGTTGGCCGACCCGCAGCGTCGCCGCGTCGCCGAGCTCGGCCGGGCGCGGTGTGGAGCCGCGGGCCCGCAGCACGGCGAGGTCGGAGAGCGGGTCGGCTCCCACCAGGTCCACGGCACGCTCGGTCCCGTCGACGAACTCCACCGTGCCGACCGGCTCGCCGGCCCGGCCGGTGCCTGGACGTCCCTCGACGACATGCGCGGAGGTGAGCAGGAACCCGTCCTCGGTGAACAGCACCGCGGAACCGGCTCCGGCGCCACGCGAGGTGCGCACCCGCAGGCTTCCCACGCTCGGCCCGACCCGCTCGGCCACCCGGGTCACCACACGGGAGTAGGCGTCCAGCGCCGCCTCACCACGATCACCGGACGGCGCGGTCTCGTCGGGGAGTGCGATCTGGTCCTCGGGGCCCGGGTTGGCGGTGGCGCCTGCGTCCATCCGATCCTCCTCGCGATTACAGTGTTGCACTGCAATCAACGCAAGCGAGGAGCGGATCCTGCCGCCGAGGCGTCCGCCGTCGGCATAACCACCCCACCCCACCCCGCCCGCCGGCGCCGGCGCCGCCCGGCGATGTGGCGGCCGGGTGAGTCCTGGATGTCGCCGAGCCGCCCCGGTCGACCCGAGCGGCGCGCCGGAGCCGCCCTGGCCCGAAGCGCCAGGGCGGCCAGAGCTAGAGGGGGAGGCCGGCGAAGAGGTCGGTTTCGCGGGCGCCGGGTTCCGTTCCCGGGCCGCGCTCACCCCGGGTCAGCACGAAGTGCTCGGCGGCCCAGGCCCGCTTGCCGATGCCGTCGGCGAGCGCGAAGAAGAAGCCGTCCACCGCCATCTGGGTGCGGTGTGCCCGCATCGCCGCCACCTTCGCGGGCAGGTACTCGTCGGTCTGGATCTCGGTGGTGATCATCTCGTCGGGAACCGCCAGCGGAATGTCGTCCGCGGACTCGGCGGAGCCGAACGGGCTCTCGCCCCCGGACTCCCGGAAATACTCGATACCAGCCTGGACGAACGACTTGGGCGTGGCCGTCTCGTAGAACTTGGAGATCTGCCACGGCGGGCCGGCTTCCGGCGCGAAGTCGGGGTTCGCGGCATCGGCGAAGGCCCGGACGGACACGTCATGTGCCCGAATGTGATCCGGGTGGCCGTAGGCGCCGTTCTCGTCGTAGGTGACGAGAACCTGTGGACGGACCTCCCGCACCACCTGAACCAGGGCCGCCGACGCCTCGTCGAGGTCCGCGCGCCACAGGCAGCGCGGGTCGTCGTTGGCCGGAGTGTCGATCATGCCGCTGTCCCGCCACCGGCCGGCGCCGCCGAGGAAACGGTGGTCGGTGACGCCGAGCTCGGCGCAGGACCGGTCGAGCTCACCGATCCGGTACCCGCCGAGCTGGTCACCGAGATCCGACCTGAGGTTGATCAGCTCGGGAACCAGAACCTCACCGACCTCACCGAGCGTGCAGGTGACGAGAGTCACGTGCGTGTCGGGCCGAGCCGCGTAGGAGGCCATGGTCACGCCGGTCGAGATGACCTCGTCATCCGGGTGGGCATGCACGAAAAGCACGCGGCGCGGCGGCAGCACCGTTTCGGCGGATTGCGTCACCCCGCGACCCTATGCGGCCCCGGACCAGCGCCTCCGGCCCCCGCGCACCGAGCCCACCGCGGAAAGCGGGCCCACCACGGAAAGCGGGCCGACTCCCTGAGAGCAGGCCCGCTTCCCGGACTTCCTGAACTTCCCGGGCTTCCCGGGCGGGTCGGTGTCAGCCGGTGCGGCGACGCGAGCGCAGCTTCTCCCGCTCCGACGCGGCGAGCGCCACCTTGCGCAGGCGCACCGTCGCCGGGGTCACCTCGACGCACTCGTCTTCGCGGCAGAACTCCAGCGCCTGCTCCAGCGAGAGCTGACGGTGCGGGGTGAGCCGCACCAGCTCGTCGCCGGTCGAGGACCGCATGTTGGTGAGCTTCTTCTCCTTGGTCGGGTTGACGTCCATGTCGTCCGCCCGGGAGTTCTCACCGACGATCATTCCCTCGTAGAGCTCGGTCGTCGGCGCGACGAACATCGTCCCGCGGTCCTGCAGGTTGAACAGGGCGTAGGCGGTCGCGACGCCCGACCGGTCCGCGACCATCGAGCCGGTCGCACGGGTGCGCAGCTCACCGAACCAGGGCTCGTACCGGTCGAAGACGTGGTGCAGCAGCCCGGTGCCGCGAGTCTCGGTGAGGAACTCCGTCCGGAACCCGATCAGCCCGCGGGCCGGGACGAGGTACTCCAGCCGGATCCAGCCGGTCCCATGGTTCACCATCTGCTCCAGGCGGCCCTTGCGCAGCGCCAGCAACTGGGTGAGCACCCCGAGGTAGTCCTCCGGGGCGTCGATGGTCAGCCGCTCGACGGGCTCGTGCACCTTCCCGTCGATCTCCCTGGTCACCACCTGGGGCTTGCCGACCGTCAGCTCGAACTCCTCGCGGCGCATCAGCTCGACCAGGATGGCCAGCGCCAGCTCGCCACGACCCTGGACCTCCCAGGTGTCCGGCCGCTCGGTCGGCAGCACCCGGATGGAGACGTTGCCGACGAGCTCGGCGTCCAGCCGGTTCTTCAGCAGGCGCGCGGTCAGCTTCTTGCCGGACCTGCCGGCCAGCGGCGAGGTGTTCACGCCGATCGTCATGCTGATCGACGGCTCGTCCACCGTGATCACCGGGAGTGCGTGCGGGTCCTCGGCGTCGGCCAGGGTCTCGCCGATCATGATGTCGGGGATACCCGCGACGGCGATGATGTCGCCGGGGCCGGCCTGCTCGGCCGGGACCCGCTCCAGGGCCTCGGTCATCAGCATCTCGGTGATCTTCACCCGCTGCTGGCTGCCGTCCACCCGGCACAGCACGACGGTCTGCCCCCGGGTGATCGTCCCGTTGTGCACCCGGCACAGCGCGAGCCGGCCGAGGTACGGCGAGGCATCCAGGTTCGTCACCAGCGCCTGCAGCGGCGCGCCCTCGGTGTGGGACGGCGCCGGGATGGCCTCCAGCAGCAGGTCGAACAGCGGCTTGAGGTCAGGCGAGTCAGGGCTCGTGCCGTTCTCCGGGCGGGTCGTGGACGCCCGCCCCGCCTTGGCGTTGCAGTAGACGATCGGGAAGTCGATCTGGTCCTCGTCCGCGTCGAGGTCGAGGAAGAGCTCGTAGGCCTCGTCCACGACCTCGCTGATGCGGGCGTCCGACCGGTCGACCTTGTTGATGACGAGCACGACGGGCAGCCGGGCGGCGAGCGCCTTGCGCAGCACGAACCGGGTCTGCGGCAGCGGGCCCTCGCTGGCGTCCACGAGCAGCAGCACGCCGTCGACCATCGCGAGACCGCGTTCCACCTCGCCGCCGAAATCGGCGTGGCCGGGAGTATCGATGATGTTAATGGTGACGTCACCGAAACGTACGGCGGTGTTCTTCGCGAGAATGGTGATCCCCTTCTCGCGCTCGAGGTCCATCGAGTCCATCACCCGGTCGGTGGCCTCACCACGCTCACCGAACGCGCCGGACTGCCGGAGCATCGCGTCAACAAGAGTCGTTTTGCCATGGTCGACATGGGCAATGATCGCGACATTACGAAGATCGGCGCGTACGGGCACGGTAATGAGCTCCGGGGCAACATGGGGCTTCAGGGCACTACCCTAGGACCCCGAAACGGTTCGTCGGATGAGGGACCGCGATCTTCGGCAGCACCCCCCGGAGGGCGGTACCCGCCCGGGAGAACGACGTCTGCTCCGCCGCGGTCCAACTCCATGGTACGGACTCGCGGCCGCGGGCCGCGCACTGCGGACCGTCACGACGCCGGCAGGCCCTCCCCCGGTTCCCCGAGCTCGGCCCGCAGGGCGTCGACCAGCGGCGCGTCCGCCGGCAGCCACGGGACGTCGTCGAGCTCGCGCACACCCAGCCAACGCAGGTCGTCGTGCTCGGCGGCGACTGGCACGCCCGCGGCCACGCGCCCGAGCCACAACCGCATCCGCCAGCCCGGGCGGGGCAGCGCGATCTCCCCGAACAGGCGCCCGACCTCGATCTCCACGTCGAGTTCCTCGCGGCACTCGCGGCGCAGCGCCGCGAGCTCGTCCTCCCCGGGCTCGACCTTCCCTCCCGGGAACTCCCACATCCCCGCGAGGGACGGCGGCGACACCCGCCGCGCGGCGAGCACCCGCCGAGCACCGTCGATCAGCGCGACGGCCACGACGAGCCGCCCCTCCTCCACCGATCCCACCACCAGCCGCCTTTCCGCCACCCGTTCTTCCGTCACCCGTTCTTCCGCCACCTGCCACCCTTTCGCCACCTGCTCCTCCGCCACCAGCCACCTTTCCGCCACCAGAGGACGGCCGGGCCGGGCGACCCCGCTGTCCGGTGCGACGGCCCGGAGTGGTAGCCGACGGAACTGATGAGTGTGCGGAGGGTGGCGGATTCCGCTTCCGGGTGACAGCATCCGGCGCAAGGGCCGAGGACGGGCAGGTCCCGTGCCCGGCACGGATCACAGACCGGACCACCGCTCACGGACGTGAAGGAGTCGCGGATGCCTACACGGCTGGACAACAGCGCCGTATCCACCGCGTTGGAGGCACTACCCGGCTGGATCGGCGACGCCGATCGGATCCGGCTCGAGATCCTTGTCGACGGTGACGAGTCGACGGCCATAGTCGACGAGGTGATGCGCGAGGCCGACGCGATGGACCATCACCCGGTCGTGGAAAGCGGCCCGGGGACCACGATCTTCACGGTCTGGACCCACTCCGTCGGTGGTGTGACCGAGCTGGACGTCGAGCTGGCGCGCAAGATCTCCGCCATCCTGAGGTCCGCCGGCATCGCCTTCTGAGTCGCCTTGGGAGCATGACGGGGGCGGAACCCGTCACCACAGGCCCGGCATCACCGCGAAGGTGCCCTCCGCGGTGGGCGGGAGCGGGACGACGGCCCGCACGGCCTCCGGATCGATCATCCCGTAGAGGTGCGGGAACAGTGCCCCGCCGCGGTCGTCCTCGCCGCTGGCCGGCTCCCAGCGCAGCGGGGCGGTGAGCCGCTCGGGGTCGACCACGAGCAGCAGCAGGTCGGAGCGCCCCGAGTAGTAGCGGCTCGCCGTCTCCAGGACCTGCTCGGGAGCCGAGAAGTGGATGAACCCCTCGGCGTCGAGGCTCGGCGGGTGGTAGTTCGCCGGACCGACCGCCCATGCGTCCCGGCCCACCAGATGACAGATCACTACCGAGCCCTTCCCTCCCACGCGCCGTACGGACGCGGTTTCGTCAGCCCCGCGCGAGCTGATGGCGCAGGATCGCGGCCGCGGCCGCCGACAGCGCGACCGCCATCACCGCAAGCACCGCCAGATTGACACCGACATCCGCGAGTCCGCCACCGTCGATGATCAGATCTTCCCATCCGGTCACCGCCCAGTAGTGGGGTGTCACATGCGCCACCGCGTCGATGGCCGGTGGGAAGAATTCCAGGGGAACCATGCACCCCCCGATCGCGCCCAGCACGATGCCGACGAACGGCGTGATGGACGAGGTCCGCTCGGGGTCGCGCCCGATCGCGCCCACGACCAGGCCCCCGCCACAGCCCACGCCGGCGAAGGCCAGCAGGAGCAGCCCGCCGGCGAGCGGATCACCCCAGTCGACACCGAACGCGAGCGCCCCCACCGCGACGATCAGCGCCGACTGGGCGAGAGCCAGCACGAGCCAGCCGAGGGCGAGCCCGGCCAGCAGGGCCGGCACCCCCGACCGGGTCGAGGCGGCCCGGTGCAGGACCCCGCAGCGGCGGACACTCACGATGAACGCGGCGCTCGCGAGACTGTTGATGAAGACGAAAAGGATCAGGTTTCTTGGCGCGACCTCGGAGAACCGGTTCGGCTCGACGCCGGCACCGGCTCCGACGTCGCGGGAGGCGACCGCCACCGGCGGAGCCGTCCGGGCCAGGTCCCGGGCGATCTCGGCCACCGGGGCACCGGTCAGCCGGGCGGACACGGCTGTGGCCGTGAAGGTGGCCGCGGTGTCCTGGACGATGCCGGTCAGGGTTGTGCGGGCCGTCATCCCCACGTCGCTGCCGAGATCGGTGAGGACCTCGACCTCCCCGGGATCACCCGCGGACACGCGGGAGGGATCCGCGGCGGCGAACACGGCTGCGTCGAGGCCGGCCGGCAGCACGAGGACGGCGCCCACGTCCCCGCGGCGGAGCTGGTCACGGGCGTTACGCACGGTGTCGACGGCCCGTTCACGCAGGCCCGCGGCGGTGGAGACGCGATCCTCGATCGCGGCGGTGACCGGGCCGTCACCCTCGCGCACGACCGCCACGGTGATGGAACCGGCCCCGCCGAACGCGGCACCCGTCACCACCATCACGGCGATCGGAAGGACCAGGAGGAAGAACAGGGCCATCCGATCACGGGACAGCGAGCGCCAGACGACGGCGGTGAACGCGAAGGCCGCGA
This sequence comes from Frankia sp. Hr75.2, assembly GCF_949319125.1. Classification (NCBI taxonomy): domain Bacteria; kingdom Bacillati; phylum Actinomycetota; class Actinomycetes; order Frankiales; family Frankiaceae; genus Frankia; species Frankia sp. Hr75.2. The sequence continues at coordinate 118,922 of NZ_CASGGV010000011.1, forward strand.
CGAGCCGCAGCCAGACGCCGGGCAACCCGCGTGGACGCCCCGGGCCGCGACCGCGGCCGCCGGTACCCCCGGAACCAGCGCTGCGGCCGGGATCGGGACCGGGATCGGGACCGGCCCGGTGGCTGGCGGTCTCCGCTGTCACCGGAAGATCACCCGCCGCACGCGGATCATGCCGATGCCTCCCGTGACCACGGCGACGACGAGCAGTACCGCCACCGCCGTCAGCACCGACTCGACGGTCGCCACCCCGGCCGCCAGGTCCGACAGGATGCGCAGCGACCAGCCGTTCGGTGTGAGAAGCGAGATCCGGTCGAGCACCGCGGGTTTCGGCCCCGGGCCGAAGAAGTTCCCGCCGGCGAGCGCGAGGGCGAACGCCACGAGCGAGGTCAGGGCTCCGACCTGCTGCTCGGTCCGGCCGAGCGAGGCGACCACCAGCGTCACCCCGGCGATGGCCAGCACCGTCGCGACCAGCACCGGCAGCACGCCCGCCGTGGGTCCCCAGTGGGCGCCGAAGGCCACCGTGGTGACCGCCCACACGGTCACCAGACCCGACGTTCCGAGCGCGGCGACCGCCAGCGCGCGTCCGGCGATGAGTTCCCCGGGCCGGACCGGCGCGGCGAGGATCCGGTCGAGGATGCCCGCGTCACGGTCGTTCACCAGCGAGCGCGCGACGAACCCGACCGTGAAGAACAGGAAGAGTATCCCCATGGCGGCGCCGTAGAACGCGACGGGATCGACGCCCGTCCCGGAGACGCCGCTCTCCCGCAGGGTCAGGACGGGGGCCGCGTCGCGGGCGGCGGCGACCTCCGCGGCGCTCGGCGGGCGCCCGGTACGGCGCGCCACGTCGGCGAGCGCGAGCCCGACCTGGTTGAACGACGCCGAGACGCCGATCGCGATGGAGTCGGCGACCTGGCCGGCAACCGGCGACGCCGGATCCCGCAGCACGGTGATGGTCGTGAGACCGCCCCGCCCCGCACCCTCCTCGTCCGGCCCGCCGGCGCCGGCCGCCCCGTCATCGCCGGTGGCGCCGGCCGCCCCGTCGCCCGCGGCCTGGCCAGCGCGGATGGCTCCGCCACCGACCGCCGCCCCGAACCCCGCCGGCAGGACGAGGGCCGCGTCGACATCTCCGTCGTCCACCCCGCGCTCCGCCGCCGCCGTATCCGCCAGCGTCGCGAAACGCACCGGGCCGGCGTCGCCGCGGGCCGGCGCGGTCAGGTCCGCGACGAGATCGCGGGTGAGGCCGGATCCGTCCTGGTCGACCACCCCGATCGTGAACGTCACCGACGACGTCCCGCTGATCAGCAGGCCGAAGACACCCGCGAGCACGAGCGGCCCGACGAAGCCCATCATCAGCGCGGATCTGTTCCGCAGGCGGCGCCGCAGGTCGACGCCGGCGATGACGAGCACCGGATGAGCACGCTCCGGACGCCGCTCAGTCACGCAGCGCCCGGCCGGTCAGGTGGAGGAAGACGGCCTCCAGGTCTGGCTCGACGACCTCGATGCCGGCGATGGTCACCCCGAGGTGCTCACCGGTGGTGACCAGAGGCGCCAGCAGGGCCGAGGCGGAGTCCGCGAGCACCTCCAGACCGCCGTCGACCGGCCGCGCCGCGTGGACGCCGGGAAGCTCGCCCGCCGCCGCCGCGAACCCGGCCGTCGGACCGGTCGCCGTGACGACGACCCGGTCGTGTTCGCCGATGCGTTCCACCAGCTCGCGGCGGGTGCCCTCGGCCACGATCCGGCCGGCGTCGATGATGCCCAGCCGGTCGCAGAGCCGCTCGGCCTCCTCCATGTAGTGGGTCGTGTACAGCACCGCGAGACCGGCGCCGCCGAGCGTCTCGACGCTGGCGAGGATCTGATGCCGGCTCTGCGGATCCACGCCCACGGTCGGTTCGTCGAGGATGAGCAGCCGCGGTTCGTGCAGGAGTCCGACGGCGATGTTGACCCGCCGCTTCATCCCGCCGGAGCAGACGTCGACCCGGTCCCGGGCCCGGTCGGCGAGGCCGACCACCTCGAGGACCTCGTCGATGCGCCGTGCGAGGTGCCGGCGGGGCATCCGCTGCAGCCGGCCGAAGAACCGCAGGTTCTCCCGAATGGTCAGGTCCGGGTAGAGCGCCAGCTCCTGCGGGACCAGACCGATCGCGCCGCGGGCACGGCCGGCGTCGGTCCGCATCGGATGGCCGGCGACGACGACCGACCCGGAGTCGGCGGCGAGGACCCCGGCGATGATCGAGATCGCCGTCGTCTTGCCCGCTCCGTTGGGGCCGAGCAGGCCGTACGTCTCACCGGGGGCGATGGAGAAGCTGACGTCGTCCACCGCCGTCCGCTCGCCGAAGCGCCGGACGAGGCCCTCACAGCGCAACACCGGCGCGGCGTCCATCGTCGGTAGCGACCCGCTGCCCGTCACTCCGCGAACCCTAACCGCACCCGGCGGAAACGGGGCCGCCAGTGGCGAATCGGACGGCGACCGGGCCGACCGTCCAACCCCGACGAGCCGCCGCCTGCGACGCTGGAGACATGGACGGTGAGAATCCACCCCGGTCCGGACGGATCGTCGGTGTCGACATCGCTCGCGGCGTGGCGCTGCTCGGCATGGTGGCGACCCACGTCTTTCCCGCCTTCACCGACACCGAGTCGGACAACCCGGCGATCTCGCCCGTGTTCACCCTGGCCGCCGGGCGGGCCGCCGCCGCGTTCGCGGTGCTGGCGGGCGTGGCGCTGGTCCTGTCCACCCGGCGGCAGAGCGCGGGCCAGGCCCGGCTCTCGGTGTTCCTGCGCGCGCTCGGCATCGGGGCGCTCGGCCTGGGCCTCGCCTATGCCGACTCGGGCATCGCCGTGATCCTGGTGTACTACGCGCTGCTGTTCGTCCTGGCTCTGCCGCTGCTACGGGCATCCGTCCCGGTCCTGGTGGCGGTCGCCGTCCTGGCGATCGTCGCGGAGCCGGTCGTCAGCCAGTTCGTCCGCGACGACCTGCCGGGTTCGGACCTGTCGTCGCCGACGTTCGCCGCGCTGGGCGAGCCCGGACACCTCCTGGCGAAGCTGACGGTCACCGGCGTCTACCCCGCACTCGCCTGGCTGGGTTATCTCTGCGCCGGGATGGCCGTGGCCCATGCGGACCTTCGCTCACGCCAGGTGGCGACCCGGCTCCTGGTCGGTGGCCTGGCGCTGGCCCTCGCCGCGAGCGCCGCCTCCTGGCTGCTCCTGGAACCGCTCGGCGGGCGCACCGAGCTCGCGGACCCGGCCGAGGTTCCCGGCGTGGGCTCCCTGCCGCAGGGCTGGTTCATCGACTCCGGTCTCTACGGCGCGACCCCCACCGACAGCGCCTGGTGGCTGGCCGTCGACACGCCGCACTCGACGACTCCGTTCGACCTGGCTCACACCACCGGGACCGCGCTGGCGCTGCTCGGCCTGGCGTTGCTGGTGGCCCGCGCCCCCCTTGCCCGGCCCCTCGCGGCGGTCGGCGCGATGACGCTCACCTTTTACTCGCTGCACGTGGTGGTGATGGCCTCCGACCTGCTCCCCACCGACCCGACCAGGTCGTATGCGCTCCAGGTCCTCGTCGCGCTCACGGCCGCCACGCTCTGGCGCCTGACCGGCCGGCGCGGCCCGGCCGAGGCCGCCGTCTCGGTGCTCCCCCGGGCAGCCCGCCTCGTCCAGAGCCCGCAGCGGCCCGCGGTCAGGCTGGAACGAGGAACCTGACCCAGGGCGGGGCGCCGGCTTCAGACGTTGAAACGGAAGTCGACGATGTCGCCGTCGGCCATCACGTAGTCCTTGCCCTCCATGCGGACGCGGCCGGCGGCGCGCGCCGCGGCCATGGAGCCCGCCGCCATCAGGTCGTCGTAGGAGACGATCTCGGCCTTGATGAAGCCCCGCTGGAAGTCGCTGTGGATCACCCCGGCCGCCTCGGGCGCGGTGGCTCCGGCCCTGATGGTCCAGGCCCGGGACTCCTTGGGACCCGCGGTCAGGTACGTCTGCAGGCCGAGGGTGTGGAAGCCGATCCGGGCGAGCTGCGCCAGCCCGCTCTCGTCCTGGCCGAGGGAGGCCAGCAGCTCGGCCGCGTCCGCCTCGGGCAGTTCGATCAGCTCCGCCTCGACCTTCGCGCAGAGGATCACCGCGTCGGCCGGGGCCACGAGGTCCGCGAGCTCCTTGTGTCGACCGGTGTCGACGAGGACGTCCTCGTCGACGTTGAAGACGTAGAGGAAGGGCTTGGCGGTGAGCAGGAACAGCTCACGCAGCTCCGCGCGGTCGATCGACGGGTCGCTGGACAGCGGCCGCCCGGCGTCGAGCACCTCGTGCGCCGCCTTCATCGCGGCGAGCAGGGGCTGCTTCGACCGGTCGAGGCGAGCTTCCTTCTCCAGCTTCGGCAGCCGCGCGCCGATGGTCTGGAGGTCGGCGAGCACGAGTTCGGTGTTGATGGTCTCGATGTCGGAGGCCGGATCGACGTTGCCCTCGACGTGGACCACGTCCGGATCCGAGAAGACCCGGACGACCTGGCAGACCGCGTCCGATTCGCGGATGTTCGCAAGGAAGCGGTTGCCCAGGCCCTGACCCTCCGACGCACCTCTGACCAGGCCGGCGATGTCGACGAAGCTCACCATCGCGGGGACGACCCGCGCGCTGGAGAACATCTCGCCGAGCTTCGCGAGACGCGGATCCGGCACGCCGACGACGCCCACGTTGGGCTCGATCGTCGCGAACGGATAGTTCGCCGCCAGGACCTCGTTACGGGTCAGGGCATTGAAAAGCGTGGACTTGCCGACGTTGGGCAGCCCGACGATGCCTATCGACAGACCCATGACCGAGCAGTCTACGGGTGATCGCGCCCGGCCCCGATCGCGGAGGTCCCGGTCGCAATGCCACCGCCGCTCCCGCGACGCCACAGCGGCGCCACCGCGGCACGGTCGCGGCACGGTCGCGCCGCCCGCATGGCCGCGGCGCCACCATCGGATCATTCGTGGGCAGAGTATTCGCCGCCGCGCGCCGCCCGGCCGGGACGGACGGCGCGCGGCGGCCGTCGCAACGGCCTGGGATCGGCCGGGACGAGGCACGATCCCCGCTCTCCGCTGGACTTCCGGGTCGCCGGGCCGTCGGGCCGACGTCCGCGGACGGCCGGACGGCCGGTCCCGCCCGATCCGTCCGATGGCGGCGGGTCATACCGATCGGTAGCTCATCGTGCATAACGGAATGCCGAAAGTGCAGCTACCAAGACGTGCTCACTTCTCTGACCTATCGCCCTGACGCAGCCGCAAAGTTGGGACGGTACGTTGCCTGGGTGAGTACGCCGCCTCACCGGCAGCCCGCCGGACCGCCGGGAAGGTCCGGGCGTACCCGAGTGCCGGATGATTCGTACCCGCCCGGCCCGCGCACGCGGTCCGGATCACCGCCGCCCCCCACCGTCGTCACGGGGACGCGCCGGGGCCTGACCGCGCTCGGCGCGGGACTGGTCGCCGTGGTGGTCGGCGGAATCGGCGCCGCGGTCGACTCGCTCCTCTTCGACAATCTCAGTTACGTCTTCGGTGTCCTGTTTGTGGCCGCCTGCGTGCTGGCCGCGGTGCGGGTCCATGTCGACGACCTGATCGGTGTCGTGATCATGCCGCCGCTGGCGTATGCCGTGATCACGGTAGTGGTCGGCTTCCTGAACCCCGCGGCCGGCGACGGAAGCGCCGGGCTGCGCAACCGGGCGATCGACATCGGCTCCGAGATGATCCTGCACGCTCCCGCGCTGCTCACGGCGGTCGTCCTCGTGACGCTGATCGCGGCCGTGCGCGGGCGCCGGGCGCAGGTCGCGCGGCGCGAGCGCCAGCGCTCGCTCGCCCAGTCGGCCGCGGCCCGCAGGCGCCGGCCCCAGTAGAGCCCGCCCCAGTAGCGCGCGCTCCGCCGCCACTCTCCGACGGCCCCTCGCCCCGACGGTGCCCTTTCCGTGGCCCACTGCCGCGGGCCGCGATCCCCCGGCGAACGATGCGGCCGCGTGGTGCCGGCGTCCAGGGCAGCCGCCCGCCGCCACCGCAATGTGCCGCACCCAGGGCCCGCCCGCCACCGTGCGGATCACACCGATCACCGCTTCACGGGGGTCGGCCGGGCCCGGCCGACACACCAAGGCGCCATTCACGTCGTTCACCCGCATTGTTCACGGGTTAGCACGCCTGGGCTTTGCTGAGGTCAGCGCGGTGATCCCCCACCGATGGGCACCCGAACGTCACCATCGCAACATCCGGACCGGCGGATCCGTGCAGTACTGTCACGACGTGCCCAACACGCCGGATTACCAGGGACGCACTCGTCGCCCCTGGTGGCGGGCGTGCCGGTGCGGCCACACGCGGGATTCGCACCGACATTACCGACCAGACAGCGACTGCGGCGAATGCGACTGCCCACGGTTCACCCGGGTGCGTCGCCGCACCGGTCGTTCGGGTGCGCCACCGCCGTAGCGACGTCCATCCGGAGGACGTCGACGGGGCATGGTCGATCCCGGCGCTTGACGGCCGTGACGGCCATGGCGGCCGTCATGTGTCGGTTGCCGTGTCGGGTGTGGTGACGACCGCCCTAACGGCGGGGTTCTGACATCCGCTGTTCCGGCAGTGATCGCCCTGGCGGTCGCCGCCCGGTCAGCGGTTGCCGTGACCACCGCCCGCCATGCCGGCGGCACCGCTGGACGGCGGCACCCGGCGCGACGCGGGACAGCGACATCGAGGTCGCCGTCCGGGCACCCGCATGTAACGCAGTATTCGGAATTCTCGAATACAGATGATCTAAATTTCTTCAGCAGGACGCAGGAACACCGTCGCCCGCAGGTGCCGAACGGAAGCGCGGCCACTCACCGATGACGCGCCGTTAACCGTTCGATTTCAGCTCACCTCTTGATACACATCGCCTGGCCGTAATGGCGCTACTACAGGCAGCAATCACTCATGCTAGATTCCGCTGGACGCCAACCGGTTACATTCCGCGATATGAGCCGACCCGAGCAAAGCGGGCGGCCCGGGGACCGCTGGAGGGGCGAAAAGTGTCTTCCCCGAAATCCGCCACCACCGCGACGTGCAAGGAAAACAACGAAGGAACCGGAGCCACGGCTCGTTCGGCGGCGGCCGGCCGGGCACGCGGTCGCAACGGCGCGGCCAACCAGCCGCGGCCGGTCCCGATCCTGCGCTACGACGTTGCCGCCGATCCCACGGGCCACGCGCCGCGGAGATCGACGGTGACGCCCGCCGTCTTCGCGCGCCACCGTCGCATGATCCAGAGATCCCGTCGCCACTTCATGACCGTCGTGGACTACTGCGCGGCGCTGCGCTCGGCCGACGCGCCACCCGACGCGATCGTCATCACCTTCGACGGCGATCACGCGGAGACCTTCGTCGCGGCCCGCGAGCTGGCCGAACGAGGCCTCGCCGCCACCGTCTTCGTCACCACCTCCCGGCTCGGGACACCCGGCATGCTCAGTGAGGGGGACGTGCGCCGCCTGCACGAGATGGGCGTCGAGATCGGCGCGGCCGGGCACAGCGGGCGCCGGCTCGACGGTCTGCAGCGCTCCGACGTCACCGCGGAGATCACGCTGAGCCGGCGGCGGCTGGCCGCGATCACCGGCGACGAGCCACGCTCGTTCGCCTACCCCCGCGGAGGCTGGAACCCGACCGCGCGCCAGCTGGTGATCGCGGCCGGATACGGCGGCGCGTGCGCCGTCGGGCAGGCGCTGTCCCACCAGGGTGACGACCCGTTCGCCATTACCAGGCTGACCGTGGACGGCGGTCTCGCCGACCACCGCGTGCGCGCCTGGCTGGACGGGATCGGCCGGACGCTGCCGCGCACGGTCCCGGCCAGGCCGCGGATCAGGCTCGTCCCGTCGGTGCTGGGGGCGCGGGTCCCGGCCCGGGCGCCGGCGCGGCTGGCCGGCGCGTACCGCCCCCGGTTCGCGCCGCACATCGCCGAGGGGACCCGTCTCCCCGCGCCCGGCCAACCCACCCTCCCACCGCTGTGACCACGGCCTCGTCGGCGGGCGCGCGAGGCGGCGCGGGACGGCGGAGCGGACGCGGCCGGCCCGCGAGCGCCGGCGCGGCCACAACCGGCACGACCACCGGCACGACCACCGCCGCAGCCGCGGCCGTCACCACGGTGACGGCCGCGCTGCTCGCGGCCGCCTTCTGGGCCTGGGCGGCACACCGGGTCCCGGCGGTAGACGTCGCCGCGGACGCCACCGTCGTGCTGGGTCTGCGGGTCATCGTCTCGCTCGCGCGCGCCGCCGCGCCCGGACCCGGCGCGCGGCACCGGCTGCGCGCCGGAGCCCTGGCCGCGCTCGGAGCGGTCACCCTGGCCTGGGCCGGTGGATCGCTGATCCCAAGCCTGGCCTTCCTCGCCGCCACCCCCGGTTTCCTCATCCTCCTGCCGCTGGCGGCCGCCAGCGTCGCCCTCTGGCCGGCACGCCCCGATGTGTGGCGGTTCAACGCGTCCCAGGACTCACCGAACCGCCGCACATCGGCGGCCGGGATGCTGGTCGCCGCGGGGGCGTGGGTGGCGCTGGGCGCCGTCCGGGTGGGCGCGCTGGTGTTCGCCGCGGACGTCGCGGCGCGGGGCGGGGCGGGGCATGCGCACGTCGCCCTGCTCGCATGGCTGGCGCCGGTCGCCCTGGCGGCCGGTCCACGCTGCGGATGGCTGCTCTGGCGGACGGACGCGGACCCCGGCCTCGCCTCATCCCGTGTGGCCACCCCGGCGGGGCGGCAGCGCCCCGTCCGGCGGCTCGGCGCCCCCCGGCGGACGACGACGACGGCGCGAGCCGTCCCCGCGCCGGAGTGGGAGCCGCCGGCTCCCGGGTCACGCCCGGGCCTCGGATCGCTCCCAGCCCGCGGATCGCAACCCGCTCCGGGATCGCTCCCGACCCGCGGCTCGCCACCCACTCCCGACTCGCTCCCCGCTGTCGGGTCACCGTCGGAGCGAGGATCAGTGGTCCGGCCCAGCGCGCAGCGGTGGGCGCAGGGCCCCCAGCGACCGCCCAGGTCACGGCGCCCCTCGCTACCACCGACGAGGTCGCCGCAGGCGCCGACCCCGCGGTCACCGTTCTCGGCACTGCCCACAGCTCCGCCCAGCAGGACCCCGTTCGGCAGGACGCAGGTGGATGAGGCGGCGCGGCGATCGCTCGCGTCACTCGCGGCCGAGCCGGCCGCGCCGGCCGCGCCGGAGCCTGTGACGCGGGTGCTCTGGTCGGCGGCGGCGGCCGGACTGGCCCTGGTCGTCCTCGATCACCAGGTCGGCCCGGGGAGCGCCGCCTTCGCCCTGGCCGTGCTCGCCATCCTGGCCGTCGGCGGGTTCGCCGGCGGCCGTGGGGCCGCGACGCTGCCGTGCGTGGCCGTCGCGCTGGTCGCCGCGCCGCTGCCGCTGGCCGTGCTCGGCGACGAGTACGCCGATCAGGGAACAGCCGGGCTCCGCCTGCTCCTGGCCACTCTCGCGATCGACGCCCTGCCAACCGGCGCCCGCCCGACCGGCGCCCAGCCGTCCAGCGGGGTGCGGGCGGCCGCGCGGCCGGTGATCCGGCGCGGGGCCACGGTGACTGGGCTGGCCGTTCTGGTGGCCGCGCTCCCGATCATGCTGGCGGCCTGGGGTGCCGAGGGGGCCGCGCTTGCGCTGCTGCTCGGCCGGGTGGTCGCCGTGGCGCCTGTGGTCCGCCTGCCGGCGCGCCGCGAGCGCGCCGGCGGGCCAGCCGCCGAGGCCCCCGGGCAATCCCGGCCCGCCGGAACCGCGCCGGCCGCCGTCGACCGCCGCCCCGAGGCGGCCGGCCGCGGCGGGAGACGCGCCCGGATGGCCAGGTTCGCGCCGGGAGTCAGTCACCCATCTCGGTCACTGTAGCGACACGATGGCCAACTTTCCGTAACCTGCCGTGGCGTGGAGGAGCAGCCGGCCGCACGGGTCCTCATCGTCGAGCAGGGTGAGGGGCTGTGGGGCGCCCAGCGCTTTCTGCTGAGGCTCGCCCCGCTGCTGGAGCGACGCGGGATCGAGCAGATTCTCGCCGCCCCGGAGGACAGCGCGACGGGCGCGACCTGGCGGGCGTCCGGGCGGCACCACGCCGTCCTGCCAGTGCCGGCGGACCGGAGGTTGCGCCGCCCGGACGGCCGCCCGAGCCCCGCGCTGGTACTGCGCGAATCCGGCCGGACGGCGGTCATGGCGGCCCGGACAGCCCGGCTCGCCCGGCGGTTCGGCGTCGACGTCCTGCAGGCGAACAGCCGCTGGTCGCATCTGGAGGCCGTCGGGGCCTCGGCGCTGTGCCGGCGGCCCGCGTTGCTGCTGCTGCACGAGGAGAACGAGCCGGACCTGGTCGGCCAGCTGCACGGGCTGGCCGTCCGGGGGGCCGCGCGGTCCGTGGCGGTGAGCGGCGCGGTCGCGGCGTCGCTGCCGGGGTGGGCCGCCCGACGCGCGGTGGTGATCCGCAACGGGGTCGACACCGACGCGCTGCGCCCCGGCCCGGCGGACCCGGCCGTGCGGGCCAGCCTGTCGACGGACCCGGCAGCGCCGCTGGTCCTCGCGATGTCCCGCCTGGACCCCCGCAAAGGCGTCGACAAGGTGATCCGTGCGGTGGCCGCGCTGCCGGACCACCTGAAGTCCACGCGGCTGGCGGTCGCGGGCGCGCCCAGCCTCGACCCGGCGTCCGGGGAGTCGCTGCGCCGGCTCGGCGCCGAACTGCTCGGTGACCGGGTGCTGTTCCTGGGGCCGCGCTCGGACATCGGCGACCTGCTGCGCGCCACCGATGTCCTGGTCCTCGCGTCGAGTCTGGAGGGGCTGCCGCTGAACGTGCTGGAGGCGCAGGCGTGCGGGCGGCCGGTGGTGGCGTTCCCGACCGCGGGCATCCCGGAGATCGTGACCGACGGAGCGACCGGCCTGATCGCCCGCCAGGACGACATGGCCGACCTCAGCGCGAAGCTCGCCCGGGTGCTCGACGACCAGACGCTGGCCGAGCTGCTCGGCGCCCGCGCGCGGGCGAGCGTCGTCGCCCACCACACGCTGGACGCGCAGGCGGACGCGCTGGGCGGCCTGCTGATCAGCCTCGCCGGGCAGGCTCGCGCGCGGAGGCACCGGTCAGCCGGCCACGACACCGCACACTATGAGGTGCATCACACCACTGCTGGACGCAGGTCGTAGCCGGGCGGTTCCGCGAAGCCGCCGCCGGGCTGGCGCGGAGCGGCCCGGTCACGGCGCCGGCTCACGAGGAGCCGGTCAGGCGCCGGTAGGCAGGCCGGGGGCGGCGCGCCGGGCGGCACCGCGGGCCGTCGGCGAGACAGGCACGTCGTCACGGGCGGGCGAGGTGCCCAGCACCATGTCCGCGACCGGGCTCGTCACACCCAGCCAGTACCGCTCGTTGCGATAGTGGTGCAGCCGGTGCCCGCGCCAGACCCGCCGGTAGAACCGGTTCGACGGGCGGACGGCCGTGTGCACGAGGAAATGCGTCCAGTCGTAGGCCAGTGCGCCCAGCCCGGCGCACACCGCCGCGGTGCCGACAGCCGGCGGGCCCAGCGCCGCGAGGCCGACGGCGAGCGCCCCGCCTGCCGTCACCTCCCGGGGCCGCAGGAACATCGTGTCCAGGTTCGTCGGATCACGGTGATGCTGCTCGTGCCCGTAGCCGGCGAGCTGGTAGCCGACCGACCCGAGCCGGCCGCCCGGCCGGGCGTGCAGCAGGCCGCGGTGCACCGCCCACTCGACGAACGGCTGCGCGGCGAGGCAGGCCGCGGCCGTGACGACGTCCCGGCGCCGCAGCGGACCACGCACGGCCCGCACCACGCCGACCGCGCCCACACACCCGAGGAGCACCGGCGGGCGCGGGTGGGCGACAAACCGCCGCAGCGCCTGCGGAAGCGTCCGGATCTCGGCCGCGCTGCCATGCGGGCCGGGCCGGTCCAGCCGCGCCACCGCCCGTCCGATCGGAGCCGTCAGCCGCCGCCGGGTCCTGGCTCCTCGGACGAGAGTGGGCATCGGCCGGACTCAGAACGGGACGGTCGAGTAGGCCTGGAGCTTGGTCAGCTGGTGCTGGCTGTCGACCCGCCGGATCGTGCCCGAACGCGAGCGCATGACCAGCGACGACGTGTTGGCACCGCCCGGCCGGTACCGCACCCCGGCGAGCAGTTCGCCGTCCGTGATGCCGGTGGCGACGAAGAAGATGTCCTCGCTGTTCACCAGGTCCCGGGTGTGCAGGACCCGGCCCGGGTCGTGCCCGGCGTCCAGGACCCTCGCCCGTTCGGCGTCGTCCCGCGGCCAGAGCCGGCCCTGGATGACGCCGCCGATGCAGGTCACCGCGCACGCGGCGATGATCCCCTCGGGTGTTCCGCCGATGCCGAGCAGCATGTCCACCCCGGTGTCCGCCGAGGCCGCCATGACCGCGCCGGCGACGTCACCATCGGAGATCAGCTTGACGCGCGCCCCGGCCTTGCGGATGTTCTCCACCAGCTCGGCGTGCCGAGGGCGGTCCAGCACCACGACCGTGACATCCCGCGGCAGAATGCCCTTGGCCTTCGCCACCGCGCGGACGTTGTCCTCCACCGAGGCGTCGATGTCGACGACGCTCGCCGCTTCCGGCCCGGTGACCAGCTTCTCCATGTAGAAACAGGCGCTGGCGTCGTACATCGAGCCACGCTCGCTGACCGCCATCACCGACACCGCGTTGTTCATTCCCTTGGACGTCAGCGTCGTCCCGTCCACCGGGTCGACCGCGACGTCGCACTCGGGGCCCTCGCCGGAGCCGACCTCCTCGCCGTTGAACAGCATGGGGGCCTCGTCCTTCTCCCCCTCGCCGATCACGACGACGCCCCGCATCGACACCGTCCCGACGAGCCGGCGCATCGCGTCCACGGCCGCCTGGTCAGCACCGTTCTTGTCACCACGCCCGACCCAGCGGGCGGCGGCGAGCGCCGCGGCCTCGGTCACCCGGACCAGCTCGAGAGCGAGGTTCCTGTCAGGCGCCTGGCCCTGGACGGCGAGGGACTCGGGCACGGACGACTCGGGCACGGAAGGGGTCTCGGCAGCCACGGGAGGAGCGTAGTTCGACACGGCGTCACGCGCCGCCGGTAGCCGCCGAAGTACCAGCCCGCGACCGGGCCGCTACCGCCACGACCAGCCCTGCGACCAGCCTGTTTCCGGTCCGTGATGAGGCCGGCGGCTGGCTGCGGAGGCCGCGTCGCCGACGACCGGGCGGAAGCCCGGAAAATTCTTTGGACGGGCGCGCAACCTTCCCCGGAGGAACCGCGTCATACAGGTCGATACGGGTGGCCGTCACGCGGAGGGGGCGTGACGGCCACCCGAAGTCGTTTCTGTACCCGAGCCGTCCCAGCGCCCGGAGCCGTTCCAGGCCAGTGCATCCCGCCCACGGGACGGCCGCGCCGGGAGCCCACCCCGAGCCGGCTCGCGATCGCGACATCGGCGGGGCCCGCAGCGGCTCGCCTGGCGTCGCAAACGCCGCCAATCCCCTTTCTGGTCCTGCTGGTGCCGTCCTGCTGGTGCCGCCCTGGTCCTGCTGCTGATCAGGCGGCGGGGCTGGCGACCGCGGCTGACGCTCCGGTGTCGAGCGGCCGGACGGCGGCGGCGAGCGTCTCGAGGTCGGCCCGGTCGGCTGCCCCGGGGCCGCCACCGTCGTCGACAATCGTCGTCACACCCTCGGCCACGCGCGTGATCGCCAGATGCCCGTCGCTGTCGCGTCGCTCGTCCCACTCCTCACCGGCGACGCTCACGGCCCCGGTGGTGGGTCGGTCACCGAGAATCGCCTGGACCGCGTCCGGGGCGTTGCTCTGGATGAACCGGGTGTAGGTCCGGTCGCCCGGCCGGTCGATGACGTACCCGATCGTGATCTGAGTGGTGTCTCCGTCGCTGGTCCCACCGGAGGGCAGCTTCATCCGGATCGACGTCGGCTTGAAGAAGTCGGGCAGGTCCTGGGGCGCCGAGGCCGGGTAGGGCGCCTGGCGCGCGTACGGCACCAGCGTGGACTCCGTGTCCACGACCTTCACCTCGGGATCCTCACCCCCGTGCGGCATCACGAAGACGTAGAACACCGCCACTCCCGCCAGCACCACGGCGAGGGAGAGCACCATGTCCCGGACTGTTTCCTGACCGCGTTGACGCGCCACGCCCTCATCTTCCGATCCGACGCCGCCCTGATCCGACGACGTCCGTACTCGACGTCCGCATGGGACGCCCACAGGGGACGTCCGTGACTCCATGTCCGCACTGGACGTCCGGGCCCGACGGCGTTCGGATCCGGCGGCCATCACCTGACGAACACCCGCTGGACACCCGCGGAACCGCAGAACCTCTGAACCGCGGAACCGCGGAACCGCGGAACCCGACCCTACGGCCCCCCGAAGCCCTGGCGTCCCGCCCGGCCCCACCGAATGTGTGCCACCCACCGCACACCTGGCCCCCCTGAACGTGCTCAACCCCCACCACCGACACACCCCCCCACCAGAGTCCCGCTACCCCGCCCACCCCGAAGCCGCTCCCGCCCTCCGCCCCACCCAGCTCCCAA